>JABWCD010000038.1 GCA_013359265.1 Candidatus Hydrogenedentota bacterium | reverse complement strand
CGTCTGCTGGGTCACCAAAACCTCCGTCCCTCGACTGAATCCAAGCATTATGTTTATCGGCAGTTTCCATAAATGCTTCACTCGGCTAAAGAATTACTCTAATACTTTGTCGAAACCCGTGTCTCGGAAATCGTCGATCGTTGCGCGATCTCCAATTTCCAGCGTGTCTTTTTGGTCCCCTTGTCCCATCGGTCCCCTTGGTCCTATCGGCCCCTAGGTCCCCTTGGTCCCATCGGCCCCTTGGTCCCATAGGTCCCATAGGTCCCATAGGTCCTATTGATCCTTTTGGTCCCCTTCGCGCCCGCTCGCGCAAGACGGTGCGCATCCGCCAACAACCGTTGCCATGCTACAGCGTAACTCCGGCTTCGTATCGCGGTGGTCTTCCGCGTTTCGCGTCGCGGTACCCTTGAATCACCGCGGTCCGTGCCATGCGCCGGCACACCCAATCGAACGGCCCCGCGTGGACCGCGATCGAATGGCACACCCGCTGGTACACCGGCGCCAGCATAAGCTCCGACGCCGACCACGGCCGCCCACTGGGACCCAAGTAACGGTTTGCCAGCACGTCGGAGTGCGTCTTGCCCAGGACGTGCCACAGTGTAAAGCCCTCCGAGTAGCGCCGCTCCACCTCTCGTTCTATGTTTACCTGTTGCCACGAATATGCGACGGCCTGTTCGTTGAAGTACCCCTGCATCTCCGTGCGTTCGAGACGCCATGCCAGTTCAACGTCCTCAAGTCCCGGTACCGCCAGTGACTCGTCAAATCCACCAGCCTCGACAAGCTGAGCGCGCGGCGCGGAAAGGTTCCAGCAGCGCCAATCGAGAAAGCGCAACGGTTGATTGTGCGCAAACGGCTCCACGTCGGGCGGCGCAAAATGCCGCAACCGCGCGTGGCGCGCCGCCTGAGGGTGTGGCTCGATGTTTCCCACGACCACGCAGTCCCCGCCGTGTTGGTCCTGCGCCCGTATGTGGGTTTCGACAAGCTTGGGACTGGCCAGCAGTTCCGCGTCGAGAAACACCACCCAACGCCCGCGACTCTCCCGAAGGATGCAATTGCGAGCCGCAGGCATCGTCGAAACGTCGGCGCTGACCGTGCGCAATTTAACCGGCGATCCTTCCGCATGGTGTTCCAGAATTGCCGGCGTGTCGTCAGAACTGCTCCGATCCGCCACAACGACCTCGAAACGTCCGGCAGGGTACGTTTGCTGTTCTAGATGGGCAAGCACCTTGGGCAAAAAGGCCCCCGCGTTCCTGACCACCAACCCAACCGATACGTCGACGGCTTCCATAACGGTGAATCCCAGCCCCTCGGGCGAATGCCCGTCGATGAAACCCACAACTATTGTAGGCGCCGTTAGTTACGCAGGTCAAGCCAAACCCGTTGCGTACCGCCGGCTGACCATTGGACATCATTGAAACCAATTGACAGCGGCCAAATCATTGCGTATAATCCAAGTGACATGTGTTTAGTATGCTGATCAGGAAGGCCCAATGAGCATTCAACACAACGATTCAACCCGCTGGCGCGACTTCGAGAAGAACGATATCACACACTCGGCCGCCCATTATCTCATGGCCGTGGACGCGCTCCGTGACGAATTCGGATACGCCCGCGTCACCGATGTCGCCGAGATGTTGGAAGTATCGCGCGGCGCGGCCTCGATGTCCATCTCGCAGCTCAAAAAGCGCGGATGGATCACCGAAGACCCGCATCGATTCCTCCTCCTTACAGATGACGGCAAACAAATGGCGCGCCTCGTCGAACAAAACTTCCGTATCCTAACCAAGTTCTTCGAGGAAGTTCTCGGCATGTCGAGCGAAGTGGCCATGTCGGACGCCTGCAAGATGGAACATCTGATGAGCCTCGAGACCGGACGGCGTCTGGTGTGGCTCATGCGCTATATCCTTAGCGACGAATCGCGCGCCGCCAAAATCCACAGCGTTATGGCAAGTTTCCGCCCGGGTTGCGAATCCGTCGAGAGTTGCCCGCTGTGCGAAGGCGGCGAATGCCTTACGCCGCCGGGGGAGGTGTGCGAGTATCACACCGGGAGCAACAAGAGCAAGAAATCCAGGCTCGATCACTAGACCGGGCGCGTGAATAACAGTGCCGCGCGGCAGCCGGGGGGCGCCGCCGCGGCAAGGAACGATTGGGGGATAACGATGGCTGTGGATGTAGATGTAATGGATGTGGCCCTCACAGATTGCACGGACGGCGACGAAGTATTCGTCGTAGCGCTCGATGACGATTCGCCGTTGAGCGCGCGCCTGCGCGTGCTCGGCGTGATGGCGGGCGTGCCCATTCGTGTGGCGCGCGCCGGGTCGCCGCTGATTATTGAAGTCGGCGATTCCAGGCTGTGCCTGCGCGCCAATGAGGCGGAAAGTGTCCGCGTATGCCCGATGGAATTGTCGTGGTCCGCAGCGTATGCATCCCCCGCGGAGGATGCCAGCCTTGCATAGCAATGGAACGAACCGGACGCTCGATCAACTGAAACCGGGTGACGTCGGTGTTGTCGAGCGATTGCACGGTGACGGCGCCGTCCACCAGCGGCTGCTCGAAATGGGCGTGATCGAAGGCGCCGGCGTTGAAGTGGTCCGGATGGCCCCCTTGGGCGATCCCATGGAAATCATCATTCACGGATACCACCTCTCCTTGCGGAAAACCGAAGCCGCCCTCGTTTGCCTCGCGTAGGGCCGGGCCGTGGCTAAGACGATAGCGGTTATCGGCAACCCCAATGTCGGCAAAACCACCCTCTTCAATGCGCTGACCGGCCTCGCCCACTCGACCGGCAACTACCCCGGTGTCACTGTCGAACGAAAAGCCGGCGCCATGCGCCACAACGGTTCGACCGTCGAAGTGATCGACCTCCCCGGCACCTACAGCCTCGCCGCGCGGTCGCCCGATGAATCGATTGTTGTGGACGTCCTCCTCGGCCAGCAGGCCGGCGAGCGGCCCGTCGATGCAATCCTTGCCGTCGTCGACGCCACCAACCTCGAACGCAATCTGTATCTCGTATCACAGTTGCGGGAAATCGGAAAGCCATTCGTCGTCGCACTGAATATGAGCGATCTGGCCGATAAGCGCCAGATTGAAATCGACACGGACACGCTCGCAGAAGAACTCGGCGCGCCCGTCGTTCGCATTTGCGCGCACAAGAAAATCGGCATCGACGATCTACGCGCGGCGCTCGTGCGCGTGACCGATCACGGTCCGGCAAACGGCGCCGCGGGTCCGGAGTACCCCGAGGCATTGACCAAGGAACTCGCCGCACTTGAAGCGGAATTAAACGCCCGCAAAGGCGAAATCGGGCGCGAAGTCCCCCATGTCGAAGCGTTCCGCCTCCTGATCGATCGAAACGGCTACATCGAGAAAAGGCTCGCGCGCGCGCACGCCGGCATCTCCGAGATCGTCGACCGCCACCGCGGCCGCGTCGCGCAAAACGGCTCGCTCGCCGCGATCGAAGCCCGCAGCCGGTACAACTGGGTGAGACGCGTAGTTGCCGCCGGTGTGCGCAAGCCGGCAACGCGGCTCATAACCGGTTCAGACAAGATTGACGCGGTCCTCACGCACAAAGTCTACGGCACGCTCGTCTTTGCGGCCGTGATGCTGCTCATGTTTCAAGCCATATTCGCGTGGGCCGGTCCCGTCATGGATTTGGTGGACGCCGCAATCGGAAGCGCCGGCGCGTGGATCGGCGAAATGCTTCCCGGAGGCATGCTGCAGAGTCTCGTCGTCGACGGGGTCGTCGGCGGTGTCGGCAGTGTACTGGTGTTCCTGCCGCAGATCGTAATTCTAATGTTCTTTATCGCGCTCCTCGAGGCCTGCGGTTACATGGCGCGCGCCGCGTTTCTCATGGACAAACTCCTCAGCCGTTGCGGACTCTCCGGCCAGTCCTTCATTCCAATGCTCTCGTCGTTTGCGTGCGCGATTCCCGGCATCATGGCGACACGCACGATTGGCAACCGCCGTGACCGCGTCACTACGATACTCGTCGCGCCCCTCATGAGCTGCTCCGCGCGCCTGCCGGTGTATACGCTCATGATCACCACGTTCATCCCCGATACAAAAGTGTACGGCGTGCTGAACCTGCAGGGCGTCGTCCTGTTCGCGATGTATTGCACGGGAATCCTCGTCGCCGTTCCCGTCGCGTGGACGCTCAAGCGCACATTGCTCAAGGGCGACACTCCGCCGTTTCTGCTCGAACTGCCAACCTACAAATGGCCGCAGTGGGGCACCGTCGCGCGCAAGGTCTACGAACAAGGCAAGGAATTCATCATCCGCGCGGGCACCATTATCTTCGCCGTGGCCGTCATCGTGTGGGCGCTCGCGTACTTTCCACACTCCGAATCGATCGCGGGACAGTTCGCGGAACAGCGCGCCCAAGTGGAGCAGTCCGGCCAAACGGGCGCGGACCTCGACGCCGCGCTCACGGATTTGAACAACGCGGAAAGCGCAGCACACTTGCGCAATAGCTACTTCGGGCGCATGGGCGTCGCCATCGAACCGCTGGTGCGGCCCCTGGGATGGGACTGGCGCATCGGCATGGCCGCAATCGCGTCGTTCCCCGCGCGGGAGGTGGTCATCGCCACGCTCGGCACCATCTTCGCCCTCGGCGGTGACGTGGACGAAGCGTCCGAATCGCTCAAGGAAACGTTGCGTGGCGCCCAACGCGCGGACGGCGCGTTGCTCTTCGACATTCCGGTCGCCCTGTCCATCATGGTGTTCTTCGCGTTGTGCTGCCAGTGCGGCGCGACGCTCGCGATCATCCGCCGGGAAACAAAGTCTGTCGCGTGGCCGGCCTTTACCTTCGCCTACATGACCACGCTCGCGTACATCGGCGCCTTCACGATCTACCACGCCGCAACGTGGCTCGGATGGGGCGGCGCATGACGTGGCAAGGCCTAGTCGTCGCGGCAGTTATTGGCGCGTGCGCCGCCTACCTCGCGCGCCGCTGGTATCGCACGCTCACCGGCAAATCGACCGGCTGCGGTTGCGGCGAATGCCCGGCCGCGCGATCGACGACTGATCTCGCGCTCAATCCAGAATCCAAAATCCAGAATCCAAAATAGTTGTCCGCCCTCCCCGCTTACAGCACCTTCTCGTACAACACGATGTCCCATCCCCGCCCGATTTCGTCATAGACGTACATGTCGCCGCACCGCCGGTAGCCCAGGTGATCGTAGAACGCAAGCAGCGGCGCGTTTCGCGTCAAGGCATCGAAACGGACGGCGTGAAATCCGCGCTCGCGCGTCAACCGTTCGACCTCGTCCATGCACCATCGCCCGAGTCCTCGCCCCTGCAACATTGGCGAAACGGCAAGTTTGTTCAAGTAGATCGCCCGGTGTGCATGGTTTGCCCAGTTCGAGGGCGGGTACGGCTCCGGCGCATCGGGTCCGATCGTGAACGTAGCGGCCAACTCGTTGCCGTCGCGCACGGCATACACTTCCTTCGTGCGCGCATAGTCCCGAAAGACTTCTATCGGCGTCGGCGGTTTCCAGTGATCGAGACCGAGCCGGCGCCACATGTCCTCGCCGCACGCCTCGATCAGCGCATAGAGATCGTCAACCTCGCCGGGTCCGCGCCGTTGGACTGTGTACGCCGCGTTCACTTCTCGATAATAAGTTCGTCGCGCTTGGCGCCGTCGATGTCGTACGCGCGATAGACCAGACGGTCGCCGTCGATGTAAATATCGAGCACCTGATACGTCGCGACGTTGGTCATGCCAAACTCGATGTAATCGAGATCCCCCTGATCGTAGAACTTCGTGCCCGACACGCTGATCACGTACACGGTGCCTTCCGCCGGCGACCCGACGCGTTGCTCGCCCTTCATCGGATACGTACGCAGGTACGCGTGGTCGTGCCCCTGAAGCGCCATGTCCACGTGATACTTGTCGAAGATCGCGCCCCACAGCTTGCGCACGCCGGGGTTGTCGCGTCTCACGGAAGACGAGTAGGCAGGGTGATGGTAAACCACAAACTTCCACACCGCCTTTGAATTCGCCAGTTGCTGGTCGAGCCATTCCGTCTGGGTCTCCGGCAACTGGTTCGAGTCGAGCACGACGAACAGCGCGTTGCTGTACTCGAACGAATACGCGCGTTCCGGGCCAATCGCCGCCGGCCCGTTCGTGGGCAATGCGAACTGTTCGAGATACAAACTCGGATCGTTGTTCTGATATTCGTGATTGCCAAGGCACGGCACCAACTGGCGGCGATCGAATACGCCCTTGGCGTTCTGGAAGAACGTGTCCCAATCGTCCCGCTCCGCGCCGCGGTTCACGAGGTCGCCCGCCATAATGTAAAACGCCGCGTCGGGCCGTTCGCGGTACGCGTGGTGAATCAGCGAGCCCCAGCGGTCGAGTCCGTTCTGCGCGTCGCCCATGTACACGAACGAAAACGGCACGGTGGCGTCCGGAGCCGTCGTGAACTCGTTCAACTCGGTCCAGCCGTCCTCCGACCCGTCGCCGACCGAGTAGAGGTAGGTAGTGCCCGGTTCGAGGTTCGTCAACACCGCCGTGTGTCGATGGATCGACGTGTCGTTCAGCAGCGTCGCGTTGGCGAGCGGCTTCGTTTCCGCGTCCACCATGTTCGCTTTCTTCGAGTTCACTCGGTTGTGGTCCGCCTTCCGGATGTATTGCACCTTGCCGTGCTTCACCGCGGTGCTGGTCCGCCATTGAATCGCCTGAGTCGTCTTCGGATCGCCGCTCCATGTCAGCACCACGTGATCGGGCCGCGCGCTCGCCGGATACGGCGTGACGCGGAAGATGTTGACGATCTGGGCTTCCTTGCGGCGGCTGTTGTCGCCGCGCAACAGGAACGCGCCCTCGAACTCCGCCGGCACTTCGGCCGCGAGTTTGTCGTCGCGATCGACATAAACCTGGGCGCCGTTCGTCAACACGCCGACGGTATGACGCCCCGGATAGATATTCGTCAGCTCGATCGCCGCGCCCGCTTCCTTCGGCTTCAACACGACGAAGTAGTGGTCCCCGCCGCCGCTCAGACTACTTACGCCAAGCCCCACGCGGCCCGCCGCGAAGGACTTCCTCCACGCGTCAAATTCTTCGTCGTCAACTTTCAGGCGCAGCCCCGTCTGCTCGAATCCTTCCGACGCCAGCCAATACGGGTCCTTACCCAACCGCGCATCGCGCACCACGTACACGTCCACCGGCACGTTCACGTCGAAGGACAGGTGCTCGGTCGCGAGGACGTGTTTCTCGTCGTCCGTGAGGACCGCCGCCGCCGTCTCCACCGTCAACGCGCGCAACGCCTCGATCGACATCGTGTCTTTCATGCGCTCGACGACGCCCGCCACCGTGTCGTGAACGGACGGGTGATCGCCCACGTGCGCGAATGCGCCACAGACCCATACCAAGAGTAATAAGAGACGAGCAATAGTCGATTTCATCGGTACAATTCCTACTTCGTTGCGGCCCAAACGCCCCACTTTAACCCAATTTCACGCCGGGGATCATCTTGACGCCGCCGGGTTAGCGCGTCGTTAGTGACGCGAAATTCGTTGGATGGAAATGCTGGGTTCCAATGCCGCTCGCATTGCGAATTGCGCGGCTCCGCATCCGTTTGCCAAAATATCTCCTTTCAACTCCGGGGAGGTTTCCATGTCCAAAGGCCGTAAGACGATCCATGTTGTGTCCAACTCGCACTGGGACCGCGAGTGGGGCTATCCCTTCGAGGAAACGCGCCTCCTCCTGTTGGATTTCATGGACAACCTCCTCGAACTGCTCGATACCGACACAGAATTCCACTCCTTCACGATGGATTCCCAGACGCTCTGCGTCGAAGACTACCTCGAATTGCGCCCCGAAAAACGCGCGGCCGTCGAGAAGCACGTGAAGTCCGGCCGGTTCATCGTTGGGCCGTGGTACTCGCTCCCGGAAGAGTACCTCGTCAACGCCGAATCGCTCGTCCGCAACCTCCTCGTCGGCCATCGCGTCGCCGAAAGCTACGGCAAGGTCGCCAAGGTCGGCTACACCCCCTTCGGCTACGGCCAGACCTCGCAGATGCCGCAAATCTATCAGGGCTTCGATATCGACACGATCATTTTCTACCGCGGCATCAACGTGCCCAAGAGCGAATTCATTCTCGAAGGGCCGGACGGCTCGCGCCTCCTCGGTATGCGCTTCGGCTGCATGAGCCGCTTCAGCTACTACATCTACGTCTACCGCTTCCTGCGCTACGGCTCCGACGACGTCTGGGCGCGCTACGACTGGGACCGCGGCGCCGCGCCCTTCCGCCTCGCGCGCGTGGACAAACCGCGCGATCACTACTACGTCCTCGACAAACACATCAAACAGTGGAACGAGAAACCCATCCGCGATCAGTTGCTGAAACTGGTGAAGGACGAATCCGAACACTTCACCACCTCGCACATCTGCTGCATGCAGGGCTTCGACACCAGCGATCCCGATCCCGAAGAAACTCGGATCATGAAGCTCTGCCAGAAGCTGCTGCCGGAGCATGACATCAGGTTCTCCGATCTTAAGACCTACATGGACGCGATGCGCAAGGAGGTCAAGAACCCAACCGTGCTCACCGGCGAAAGCCGCGACCCGGGATCCACCGGCAAGTGGACGCACCTCATGGGCGACGTCATCAGCGCGCGCACGCGCCTCAAACGCGCGAACCACAAGGCGGAAGTTGCGCTGCAACGTCTCGCCGAACCCTGGAGCGCCATCGGCAAGATGGCCGGCGGCCGCTACGAAAAGACCGCCCTCGACAAGTGCTGGAAAATGCTTTTGCAGAACCATCCGCACGACACCATCACCGGCGCGGGCATCGATCAAATGGAAAAGGACTCGCTGTTCCGGTTCGACCAAATCTGCATCGTCAGCGAAGGGCTTGCCCGCCGCGGCATGGGTGCGGTGCAAATCGCGATCGACAACTCGGACCTGTCGCCCAGGGACACCGTCCTCACCGTCTTCAATCCCTGCCCCTTCCCGCGCGGCGGCGTCGTGTCGTGCTACATCGACATGCCCGCCAACATGGGCTACGAAGCCTTCAGCATCCGCACGCCGGACGGCAAAAAAGTCTCGCGCATCCAGCGCAAGGAACAGTTCGAGTGGGGCGCGCTCGTCCGCAACCTGCAGGACATCTCGATCGAACTGAACACGCAGCGCGTGCTCTGCCACGTCGAAGTCGAAGACATCCCCGCCTTCGGCTACAAAACCTTCCACATCGTGCGCGAGGAAAAGTGGCAATATGAGCCGGGTTCGTTGGCGACAGAAACGAACGTCATCGAGAACGAGTTCCTCCGCGTCAAGTTCAACAGCGACGGCACGCTCGATATCACCCACAAACAAACGAAACAAACCTACAGCGGCCTGCACTACCTCGAAGACACCGGCGAGACCGGCCACTCGTGGATTCACATGGAGCCACACGGCAACGAGACGATCACCTCGCACGGGTCGCCCTGCGTCATTGCGCTCGAAGAAGCCGGCCCGCTGCTCGCCCGCGTCCGCGTCGAGTACCACATGGAAATTCCCATCGGCATCGACGACGAACTCACCGCGCAGTTCCGCGGCGACGCCGACGATCACACCAGCCGCACGAAAGAGCGCCGCAAACTCGTCGTCACCAGCCGCTTCACCCTGCGCGCGGGCCAGCGACGCCTCGACGTCACCACCTCGCTCGACAACCAGTGCAAGAACCACCGCCTCCGCGTCATGTTCCCGACCGGACTCAAGGCGAAGGTCTCGGATTCGGAAGCGAACTACGACGTCATCGAGCGCGACATCACCGTCAAGAAAGGCAACGCGTACTACGGCCGCCCGAACCCGCAATACCCCATGTACCGCTGGGTCGATCTCACCGACGGCAAAAAAGGTTTCGCCATCCTCAACACCGGCATCCGCGAATACGAAGCCCTCGACAACGCCGAACGCACGCTCGGCATCACCCTCTTCCGCGCCTACACCTATCGCAACTGCCCCATCTTCGGCCGCTGGGAAGTCCACCCTGAAATGGACCTTGCCCAATGCATCGGCCCCCACGAATGGACCTACTCCATCTACCCCCATAAAGGCGACTGGACCAACGGCGTCTTCACCGAAGCGGAAGAACTCAACCTTCCGCTCGACCCCGCGCAATGCGGCCCCCACAAGGGCACGCTGGCAAAATCCCTCAGCTTCCTCACCCTTGCCGGCGGCAATGTCCAACTCACTGCGTTCAAACAACACGAAGACCGCAACGGCTCCTACACTGTCCGCGTCTTCAACCCGGAAGCAAAACCGGTCACCGCGAAACTGACCTTCGCGAAACCCATCAAAAAAGCCTGGCTCTGCAACCTCAACGAAGAACGCCGCAAAGAACTCAAACCCGCGGGCAAAAGCCTATCGGTCGCCCTAACGAAGAAAAAAATCGCAACCATCGAAGTCACCTTTTGATATTTCGATTTGCATTTGTAGCGCCCGGCCTGGAAGTTGGACGGCCCTTTTGTAGGCAGGGACAGGCACCGTGTTTCGCTCCGCAAAGCCTGCGCGAAAGACGGTGCCAGTCCCAGAGATGGCCCGGCTTCCATGCCGGGCGCTCTTAGCTCTTAGGTTCACTCGTTACCGAATTTCCATTCGGTAATGCGTTCTTGAAAAGCTCCGCTTAGCACTGCGCGCACCCCGGTAGCGGCGACGGGACAAGCCGAAGGGAAGCAGAGCTTCTCAAGAGTGCGTTCCCAAATCGAAATTTGGGAACGAGTACGGTATCCATGTCTCAGGTTGGACATTCGTTGGTAATGTGCTCTTGAAGAGATCTGCTTTGTTCTTCCGCCACACAGCGGATTCACTCGACAACCTTATCCGCCTCGACCGCCGAAAGAATTGTCGTCGATCGGTGATCGAAAACCGCGCGAACGCGCATCGCGCCCCAACACCGGGGGCGGACGCAACGCTCTCCGGCGCCTCGCCAACTCTTCGCGGCTCAACGGCTCATCGTTCGTTACCGCCGCAATCCCACCTTCGTCCGATTTCGCGGTCTTCTCGGCCGGTATCGCGAGACCGCCATCCGTCTCGCGCGCAGCGCGCGCCACGCATTCGCCGTCTACTTCTTCTTGAATCGCTGCCTCGCTATTCGCTCTACCGCCATTCGCTGCCTCGCCGGCTCTTGTCTCGCTTCCTAATTCCCTAACTTCCTTGCTGCTGTTCTCCGTGTTCTTCGTGGTTTGATTCGTGTTTGGTCTTTGTTTGTCGGTTGCATCCATGCCCACGATCGAATTCTGAATCGCCTCTCTTGCGCGCAGCATCAACGGTCTCAAGCGCGAGCCGATCCCCATCTCCTGCGGGGCCGGATTCAGCTTCTTCGTATCGATCACCGCGCGCAACGCCCGATACTCCCGCGCGATCCGGATAAACGCGTCCAACGCGGCCGCCGGTTTCGCGCTCCGCATTTTGTAGTTCGGCGAGTCCACTTCGACGGTGGCGGTCAGCGTCATTTCGGACAACACCGCGGCGGCGCGCGTCTGCATGATGGTCAACAGGACGAGTTGGTGCAGGAGGAAGGGTTCGGGGCATTCGGACGGGGCGGGCAAGTCCCACACGGAACGGCGCGCCCAGGTGGCGTCGCCGGTTTCGTCATCGCACTCGCCGTCGTTGTCGTCGGGCCGGTCCGCGGCCGGTTCGACGTCTTCCTTGAAATAGTGTTTGACGAGCGCGGCGTATTCGTCGCGTTCGTAGGCGCAGATGGGACGCTGTTTCTCGGGCAAGGCAAGGACGTCGTCGCCCGAGAACGGGCACGATTTCCACAAGGGGCAGTGCGGCCCACAGCGTTGGAGGCGGCGGGCGTAGAGCCCGTGGATGCGGGCGTTCTGGTTGTCGCTGGGCGGTCCGACGCTGGGGACGCCGCCGTGGTAGCGGCAGCGTCCGGAGGGGTGGCCGGATTCGAGGGTGCAGGGGGTCGCGCCCGGGGTCATCGCGCCGCAGATGCGACGGCGCAGCGACCGTTCTTCGGTATCCACGCGGGCGAGCCATTCGGCTGACCATGAGGGCGCCGCGGGGGTGCCGAGGGTGGTGGTGGGTTGTGGCATGGTGAGTTGTGTCTCCTACACCTATGCCCAAGGTGTTGCATTCTCCTTTGCTCTCCGAGCTACGGAGGACGAGCCTCGACTTAACCACGGAGACACGGAGAACACGGAGAATCTAGGCGCGGCGTGCGAAACGACCCGTGTTTGGGTGACGGATTTTGAGAATTGGGTGAAAGCTGGTGGGTTGAGGGGGGAACAAAGCAGAGCTTTTCAAGAATGCAATAGAAATTTGGGAACGAGTAGAATCGCTCAGCTTCGTCACCCTCACTGGCGGCAACATCCAACTCACCGCCTTCAAACAACACGAAGACCGCAACGGATCCTACACCGTCCGCGTCTTCAATCCCGAATCCAAACCCACCACCGCCAAACTAACCTTTGCCAAACCCATCAGGAAAGCCTGGCTCCGCAAGCTCAATGAAGAACGCCGCAAAAAGTTGAAGCCCACTAGCAAATCTTTGTCCATTCCCCTAACGAGGAAAAAGATCGCGGCCATCGGACTTATGATCTGTTCGCACCACAATGGTATTTGTAGCGCCCGGCCTCCGTGCCGGGCGTTCTTTCTTTATGAACCAAAGACAACCGCGGTTTCACACCGATACGCCTTCGCACGAGTCGTCCGTGGTGCGCCGGAGAATCGGTTGGTTTTGCCTGACTTCCCAGCCAAGTCTAAATCGTCCCCATTTAAGAGGCGTGGCACGAGGCGCCGATGGGAAGTTCTCTCCAACCGCCCTGTCGATTCCGACACATGCAAATGCATTCGAACCGCAGATGCGCCAGTCGGTTTCTCGGAAGTCCTATCCGTGGAAACGCAAATCTTCCCTTAAGGTAACACATGTAGTAGAATATCGCGCAGACAAAAGCAATTATGACTGGGCGGAAGCTTGTATTCTTGCATCACGAGATTCCTAACTCCTGACACAAAATGTTAACGCATCCAAAACCAGACGCGTTCTTGACCGTTCGTGCTCATAATATTGACGTACAACCGTCCCTATCCGGGTTGTGCGCCGGGTACGAACGCGGTTCGTGGCGTACAGAAGGATTAGCGGATCACCTGATGGACTGGCTCCCCGAATTTGCGCTCAGCGCGACAGAATGCGAAGACCTTCGTCATCAGAACGCAACAAAGTTGATCCGCCGCGCAGCAAAACGAGTATATGAATCGGAAAAATTTCGAAACCGAGGCGAGTTTGGGGAACTGCTACTGCACATAGCCATTCGGCAAGTTTTCGATTCGCTACCCGCTGTATCCAAAATCTACTACAAATCGGCTCGCAACGAGACGGTCAAAGGCTTTGACGCAGTGCATGTTGTTGGACCACCCGACGATCTAGAGCTTTGGCTGGGGGAGGCAAAATTCTACGACGACATTGGCCAAGCTATACATGACGTCGTTGCGGAACTGCAGGCCCACACGGACACGGATTACCTACGCGACGAATTTGCTCTGATAGTGAACAAGATCGACCCGAAGTGGCCGCATGCGGAAAGGTTGCGAAAGCTACTCGAGCCGGAGACGTCCCTCGACCAAGTCTTCCAGCGCGCATGCATTCCAGTGCTCCTGACATACGATAGCCCGTGCGTTGCGAAGCATACCACATGCGACTCGACATATGTAAGGGCGTTTGAAAGTGAGATACTTACGCACCACAAGAATTTCTCAAATCGAAAACTACCCAGAGAAATCCGAATTCATCTCTTCCTCATGCCTTTAAAAGAAAAAGTGCATGTGTTGCAGGTCTTGGATCAAAAACTTAAGGCATGGCAGAAGATATGAACATCAATGAAATCCGTGACGCTTTAAGATCAGTTGACGGCGTAAGTAAACAACCGTTCGCTATTCTACAGAGCATTGCCCGCGTAGTTTCGAATCCTATCCTCGAATCCGCAGCCAACGAGCTGGTGTTGCGTGCACTAGAGCACAGAAAGTACTTTGGCGATCTAGAGTCGCTTCTTGATGCGCTTGCTAGATCGGTCGGCTTGTTTCCCTACGTAGATTCGGAAGCATTGTCTTTTAGAGATAGTATCGCTTATGAGTACCACCGACCTCTGAACATGGCGGATGACTTCGTCTTTCACCGCGAGCAAGCGGAGGTATATCGTCGCCTTCTTGATGGTGATAATGTTATCTTGAGCGCGCCAACTAGCTTTGGGAAAAGCCGGATAATCGATGCACTGATTGCGACGGAGAAGTTTGGCAACATCGCGATAATTGTCCCAACATTGGCATTGATTGATGAAACAAGACGGCGACTCTCACAATTCTCGCGTCGCTTTAAGATTGTTACGCATCTTTCCCAAAAGCCGGACAAGAAGAATATTTTCATTTTCACTGCTGAACGAGCCGTTGCGTATGATACATTTCCCGCGATCGAATTCTTTGTAATTGACGAGTTCTATAAATTAAGCGGAATGTCCGATGAGGAAACGCGAACAGTGGCACTTAATCAAGCCTTTTACCGGCTCAAAAAATTGGGCGGTCAGTTCTATTTGCTTGGTCCCAATATTCAGAGGATTCCTGACGGCATTGAAAAGGCTTATCGTTGCTACTTCTACCCGACGAGGTTTGCCACCGTTGTGTCTGAGCAAATCCCAGTTAGAGGCAAGGGAACGGATCTCGATCGCCTTGTACAATTGTGCAAGCATCTTCACGAACCTACATTGATATTCTGCCGCTCCCCAGCAAGGGTTAATGAGGTCGCTCACGCGCTAATCGGAGGTCGAGTTGGTATCAATTCAGATAGACTCAAACCTGCTTCGCAATGGACGTCTCGAAACTATCACCCTGACTGGGTGTTTGGTCGGGCGCTAGTGCGCGGCATTGGCATGCATCATGGCAAGCTTCCACGAGCATTAGCGCAATATGTCGTGCGTAAATTTAACGAATTGGAGCTTCCGTTTCTCGTATGCACATCAACCCTAATTGAGGGGGTGAACACAAAAGCAAAGAATGTCGTCATATTTGACAATAAGATTGCACGAGAACAACTAGATTTTTTTACGTTTAATAATATCAAGGGTCGCTCCGGGCGCATGTTTGAGCATTTCGTCGGTCACGTTTACCTCTTTCATGAGCCGCCGGAGGAAGAACTTCCATTCGTCGACATTCCAGTATTTACTCAAGATATCGATACCCCGAATAGTCTATTGATGCAGATTGACATTGATGATTTAGCTCCATCATCGAGAGAACGCATGAGAAAGTATGAGGTGCAAGAGATTCTACCCCTGTCCGTCATGCGTGCGAACACATCTATCGATCCTGACGCTCAAATTAGACTCGCAAGAGCGCTCCTCATCGAGCCAGAGAAATGGTCTTCGGTTCTTGATTGGAATCATGTTCCGACGAAGGAACAGTTACGAATTGCTTGTGACCTGATCTGGTCATACCTAGTGCAAGCTGCTCGGAGCAAGGGAGGCGTCTACAGCGCCAGGCAATTGGCATTCAAGATATGGCAGATGCGTCTTGTTCCAAATCCCGCTGAGCGCGTGCGCAAAGAACTTGTGCCAGGACGATTCTCCGCAAAGTCGCCAGATGAGGCGGTGGAAAGGGTTTTAGAGTTCGAACGGACATGGGCTAGCTTCGAGCTACCACGGTACATCATGGCCTTATCACGAATTCAGCAAGCTGTGCTGGAGCCGTTGGGCTTACGCTTTGGCGACTTCTCCTACTTCGCGTCTCAAGTCGAATGTCACTTCAAGAACCCCGTGGCTGCTGCATTAGATGAGTACGGTATTCCCCTTCAGCTTGGCGAAAAGCTGACGCAGATGATTGGTGAAACGGAAAACCTGGACACGGCACTAGCCAGGATTCGTAAGATAAGGATCAACGCACTCAAGTTAGAAGAGTTTGAATACGAACTCTTGTCGGACGCACTCGAATTTCTGCCCTAGCGTTGATTGTAAAGAAATTCGTCAAGCATCTTCCCCTCGGTCCGCGGCGCTAACCGCGATCGCTTACCCTCCGCATTATATTGGTGGAGTCGGCGGAGGTGTCGCGAGGCCGCCGCGTGTGCGGTGCGAGGACCTTGTTCGAGGCCTCGTGCTCGTTGGAGCCGTATCATTAGAATGCACGTGCCGGTTTCTGCGGCGATCGAACTTAGCGGGTCAAAAGGGGGCTTGGGCTAACGAGCCCGACGCCTACCATTTCGGCTCATACCGCAGCGCCACTGCCCCCGAGGCGAACTCGAGCCGGCTCACGAGCTTCAAGTCGACATACTTCGAGAGCCCCGCGAACGGCGTTGGCCCATGGCCTGTCAGTCTGGGATGCACGATGAACTCGTACTCGTCGATCAATCCCAGCTCGGCCAAGGCCAGCGGGAGTGTCACGCCGCCCGTTGCCAGTCCCTTGCCTGGCTCCTGCTTGAGCTTTTGAACGGCGTTCCCGAGATCGCCGCGCAAGAGTTCCGCGTTCCAATCGACTCGTTCGAGCGTGCTCGACACGACGTACTTCTTGGCGGCGTCGATCGTTCGCGCGAAGGGGTGCATCCAGTCGGGCAGCACTTCCCAGGCCGGCGTCCGAAACGCTGTCTCCATCATTTCGTAGATCACGCGGCCAAAGATGAGGGCATCGGCCCGGTTAAGGTTTTCGACGGCGTGACGATGCAACTCCTCGTCCGGGATGCCCACACGATGATCGCAACACCCGTCCAAGGTGACATTGATGGAATACCGAAGGGGTCGCATCACGTAAGAGTACCGCCGATGGTGTCGCGCGGCAAACCATGCGCCGACCGCCCGGCCATAATGATTGACGTTTAACGCGCGACGTTATATACTGTCGTCAAATGATACGCACCTTCAAGTGCAAGGACACGGAAAAAATCTTCCGGCGCGACGGTTCGCGTAAATTTCCGCCGGCAATTCAACAAGCGGCATTTCGGAAGCTCCGGATGTTGCACCGGTCCGTATCGGTAAACGATCTGCGGATACCGCCTGCGAACCATTTGGAAAAACTTAGCGGAAACCGCGAAGGGCAATACAGCATACGCATCAACGATCAATGGCGAATCTGTTTCGAGTGGCGCGACGGCCACGCTTACTACGTCGAGATCGTGGATTACCACTAGGAGACAGCCCACATGCCACGCAAACTAAAGCCGGTACACCCTGGCGAGGTCCTTCTCGAAGAATTCCTCAAGCCGATGGCGCTCAGCCAGAACCGCCTCGCGCTCGAGATCGGCGTGCCCGCGCGCCGCATCAACGAAATCGTCCTGGGCGCCCGCCGCATCACCGCCGACACCGCGCTCCGCCTTGCGCGCTACTTCGGGAATTCGGCCCAATTCTGGCTCGGCCTGCAAATGGACTACGACCTCGACACCGCAGAGGATATTCTTGGCGACCGCATCCACCGCGAGGTCCGCGTCCGCGCCGCCCGCACCTAAGTGCTCGTGCCATAGTCAGCTTACGTTAATCTCGGTAGTTCAGCCCGTCAACCATTTCCCCTCGTTCCAGATCGCATTTTGTGCTCTCTGCGTTCTTTCGCGGCAATTTTCGCGTGCCTTTTCTCCGTGAACTCCGTGTCTCCGTGGTTGAGTCGAAGTTCGTCCTCCGTATCTCGCCAAGCGCAGGAGGATGCTACTCCGTGGGCTACGGTAGTGAATCATGCTGATGGCATCTTGTTCTTGGAGGGCAAATGCCGCGAAAAGCGGGGACAGACCCGCTTTTCAAACTGCCGAAAAGCGAGTCAGTCCCCATTTTTCGCTCAACGCCGGTTTTCTAATCCGCATTAATTTTCGAAAAGCGGGGACAGACCCGCTTTTCAAACTGCCGAAAAGCGAGTCAGTCCCCGTTTTTCGCTCGACGCCGGTTTTCTAAGCGGCATTAATTTTCGAACAGCGGGAACAGACACGCTTTTCAAACTGCCGAAAAGCGAGTCAGTCCCCGTTTTTCGCTCGCCCCCGGTTTTCTGAGCGGCATCAATTTTCGAAAAGCGGGGACAGACACGCTTTTCAAACTGCCGAAAAGCGAGTCAGTCCCCGTTTTTCGCTCGACCCCGGTTCTCTGAGCGGCATTAATTATGACTCACTACATTACGGAGCTGGGAGCAACGCGCGACACAACCAGACAGGCGCGTCCAGTATCCTCGCCGAGCATCACACGGTGATCAGCGCAACGTCCCACGGCCCAAGCGTTGGCAACGGGAAACGCGCGTACGGGCCTTCGCGGCCGGCGGCGGCGACGTACGTGCGCGTGCAGGTGTTGTCGTAAAAGTTGATTGCTTCGCGATCGGTGCGAATGAGGATATGGAGTTCGGTTGCGGGATCGAGGTACGCATTGAGCAGGGCAATGGCGAAACGCCCCGGCGCAGTCTCGCGCGCCCACACGTTGACGCGGTGAAACGAAGCGACGTAGACGGGTAGCGTGTCCTTTGAGAGCCAGCGCATGACGGACTTGAGTTGGGACGACTTGCTGAGGTTTTGGAGTTGTTCCCACGGGTAATACCCCGCGACGCAAACGCGCCCGCCGAGTTTGTTTTCAGATACGCCCATGCAACACGGTGCGGTTTCCGTGTAGGTGTAGTCGACGCAACGCGAGATCGACTGCGCCCCGGGTTGCGTCGGCTGAAGGACGTGCGCGGGACTCTTGTAGAACGACTGCCGGCAATTGCGGCGGCGTCCCACGAAGTGCTCGTTCAGCGGATGATCGGTGAGCTCTTCGATGCAGTCGATGGACAGCGTGTTCTCGACGGCGAAGCCGGTGAGTTCGCCGTAGCCGAGTTCGTTGAGACGCGTGAGCGCCGGACCGTCGAGATAGACGCCCTTCGCCAGCGCGGACTGCAAATCCGCGTCGGTGAGCGCGAGCACGGTGTCTCCAGCAAACGCGGTGACCGGTGCTTGCGCGGAGGAATACGCGGCGGGCAAACCGCTCGCCCAAATTTCGAAGCAGTGGCCCGGCGCGGGCGGTCCCGTGAGCCACGGCCCGTCGGGGTTGGACGCGGCATACGTGTCCTTGTTCCAGCCGCTGTGAATACCGCTGAGCGGCTGTCGGCCAAGATGCGCCACGAGGAGATCGAAAAATGGGCGCGCGTCTTTCAGTCCTGCGACCAGCGGGGCGAATTCGTCGAGCGGTTCGTCGTACTGCGGCATGACGTTGAACGCCGCGCCGGTGCAGCCCGCAGCGATGTACGCCGCGGCTTCCATCTGCGTCGCGTGAACGCTCTTCTTCAACCGCTGGTACGGAAAACTCTCGACCTCCGACTGAATACACGTGACGTAACCCGGCAGCACCGACACCTGGCGTCCCATCGCATGCGCTTTGTCGGGAAAGTCGTCGAGCTTGTCCTCGCGGTACGCGCCGCCGCCGGGCCGCCACCGCACCGGCGCATGCGCGGACCCGGCGAGAATGTCGGCCCAGGTATCGAATGCGTAGCCTTCGTAGAAGCGATCGCCGGTCATGAACCCGAGCGAAAGGCCCGGGGCGATCTTGTGGACCGTGCCTTCGATGAGTGTGAAGAGTTCGCCGATCGTGGTGCGGTTGTGTTGCAGGAATGCGCGGCGGAGCGCGAGACGTTCCTCTCGCGTGCCGGCGCCCAGCGCCTCCCGGAGCGCGTCGCGCGTGAACGTGGTTCCGACCTGCTGCGAAAACAGCGCCACGCAGGTGTCGCAGAAACAGCACGCGCCGATGGGCATGTGCCCAAAAAGCCGCACGTCGTCGTCAATCCAGATATAGTCCGGCCCGCTCGACGCAAGGGCCTCATACACGCGCGTAATGTACTCCCGCAGGCGCGGGTCGTTCGGACAAAACGATCCGCGGCAGACGTTCCCGTTGGGATCGGTCATCGGTGTGTAATCGCTCGAAAGCGAGTTCGGCAGGTTCTCCTCGTGGTGCCCGATGGTGGAGAGGATGTTCACGCCGGAACCGTAGCCGCGCGCGCGGGCGGCATCCATCCGCGCTTGAAGCACCGGGACACGCTTCAGGATTACGTCCAACGGCAGCGGCGGATGTGTTTCGGAAGTGAACAGGGTCACTTCGTCCGTGACACCGCGGTTGGCGTCGAACAAATTCAACAGTTCGGTAAACCGCGCGTCGTTCGACCAAATCGGCTGGCCGATGCGGAAACAGACGGACGCCTTTCCCATCGGAGCATTCGCTTCCTGCGCGTCATGTGCCGCTTTCGACGTCGCATCCACGGCGGCCGCCATATGCGCGTAAAGTGCGGTGCTCGGCAGTCCTGCGATGCCGAGTTTCAGGACGCTTCTGCGCGAATACTGGGACATGGGAGATACTCCGTTGGCGATGTGTGGATCATCTTCGGGGATTGCCGCGGCAATAGCAAGACCTCGACGTACTCGAAGCCTCACCGCGAGATGAACGCCGCGTCGAATTGTTACGGATCGATGCCGTCGCCGGCTACGTCCTGTTGTTCGTTTTCGGCCGGTGGAGGCTTTGCGAAACAGTTGTGGCGCCAGAGGTGGACCTTGGTGGGAGCCTCGACGGTGGGGTAGTCGGTCGTTTCGCGCATGAAGTAGATGTCGAACGTGTTGATGCGTTCGTCGCCCGAGAGTTTCGCGTTCCATGCGCGCGTGAGGTATCGGCCGTAGTACAAGAGATGATCGCTGTACTTCTTCTCGCGCAGGTTCATCATGTACTTGCGCCAGCGTTGGGACGGAAAGTTGCGCGACACCAATTCCGGTTTCTCCCACACCGGCGGGTTGCCGGTCATGAGGTCGATCTTTTCTCCGTTGATGCGTTCGGCCTCGATGACAAACCAGCCGTCGTTGCGGGTGGGCCTCGGCGAAAACATCGACCAATCCTGGTGCAGTTTCAGCAGGTATCCCAGCGGCCGGTACTCGCGGGGCATGGCCAACGCGAACTGCGGCGTCAGTTCGGAGACGTTCCAGCAGAACACGTAGGCCAACAGCATGAGGCACGCGGCATTCGCTATGCGCCTCGGGTTGACCTCGATCGGAAACGCGCGTAGGTCGTTGTTCAATTCGGGCGCCGGTGCGCGTGGTGTCGCTGCATCGCCGGCGAATGGCGCGGCAAGCGTAACAAGTTTTGTCTTGAGGGCTGAGAGCAATCGTGCGCGGTCGAGCCTGTCCCAGACGTGCGTTGGTATGAATACGATCCAACCGGCAATCGAGATGACGGGGAAGAGACCGAGTTTCATGGTCAGCGCGAAACCCATGTGCATGATGACCATGAGGACCACCACGACGAGGCGAACGTGCCGAGTGAGTATCGGCGAGAAGACGAGGACAGGCCCGAGCAGTTCGAGGCCAATCGAGAAGTAGGTCAAGGCCGTGCACACGCCGTCGTACTGGCGCAGCCAAACGCCAAGCGGGGTCGCGAATAGGTCGAGGTGAAGCGCGTAGTAGACGGCCTTGCCGTTCCACCACATCGGATCGGTGCGGTGCAGAACGGTGAACCAATAGACCAGACAGACCTGGACCAGGATCGCGAAGGTCGCCGCGGAGCGCGCGGACTTCTCGCCCGGAGCGCGGTGTGCGCGCAGCGCGTCGACCGAGTACTTCGCGCCGAGGGGCAGGAATATGCTCCAGAAGAGCAGCATGCGCAGGAGCGTGTCGCCACTTTGAAGCACCAGTTGATTGCGGTTGTGCAGCGAGAGGATGAGCAGCCAACTTATCACGGTCATGAGCCGCGTGCGATAGCCGGCGAGAAGCAGCGCCGCCGCAACACCCGCGGCAAGAAACAACGCGGCCTGATGGACTGTTTCACCGCCCAGCAAGTGCAGGGAGAAGAACCAGCGGTTGGGCTGGTCCTCGATCCAGAACGCGCGCGGGTAGACCCCGCGGTCGGTGTAGTGTGCGGTCAGCGCCTGCGCGCGATTGATCAAATCGACGATGATAACCGCGGCCAGCGAAATCCGAAGCGCCGCAAGCGCGCGATAGTCGATCTCGATGACAGAGCGAATTCTGGCCTTAATTGCGGTGATCAGCACAAATGTAACCCGAGGTGAACGGATGAAGGACCATTCTTGCAGAAGGAGCGCAAAGGACCCAAACGACTTGACGGTCCCGGACCGGCGCGATTCCGGATCGTGGCGCCTTGTTTGACGCGCCGTGCCGACAAGGTTCACTATGCGTGGGTGTTCCGCATGGGCACGCTGGCGCCTACGGCGTTACACAACCGGCCGGACTGATCTTGGGCGGCCGCATCATGCAAGGCGTTGCGCAGGGAAGTGAACCGATTTCACGTCGAAACCGCCAGGACTCTATCTAATGGACAGTCTCTTGGATTGTTTGGAGCATTGGGCCGGCGAGAAGCCCGACGCGACGCTGTTCGACTTTCTCGACGTTAAGGGCAATTCGCGGGAGCACTATACTTTCCGCCAATTCTACGAGCGCGCCCTGGGACTCTCGATGCAGCTCACGCAGCGCGCGGAACTCGAGTACGGCGACAGGGTGTTGCTCGTTTATCCGCCCGGACTGGAATTGATGGTGGGCTTTTTTGCCTGCCTCGAGGCCGGAGCGATTCCCGTTCCGGTGTGCGCGCCGATGACCAAAGCGTCGAAAGCGGCGATTGGCAGAATCGAACACGTTGCGCAGGATTGCGGCGCGACAATCGCCCTCACCACTTCGGGTTACCTGCGCGGAATATGTGACGCGCCGGATTCGCCGGACGGCGGGGCGCGATCGAGCCGGTTCCTGCGGTCCGCGCGTTGGCTGGCGACGGATACGATCACCGAGCGTTGCTCGCACAACGGACGCCGAAAGTCCAGTCCCATTTTGTTCCTTCAATACACCTCGGGATCGACAGGAGACCCGAAGGGCGTTGTAGTCTCGCACGGCAACGTCATTCATAACGCCCGCGCCACCTGCCCGCACCCGCCGGTCGGCGTGTCGTGGCTGCCGCAATATCACGACATGGGGCTCATTGGTCATCAGTTGTACATGGTGGTGATGGGAGGGTCCAACCACGGTTTCGCGCCGTTCGACTTTTTGAAGCGGCCTGCGTTGTGGCTGCAGACGATTTCCCGCGTGCGCGGCACCGAGACGACCGCGCCGAACTTTGCCTATGGTTATTGCCTTCGCGAGGACAAGGTGCCGGACGAAGCCCTCCTCGGCGTGGATTTGAGTTCGCTCAAGATGATGGCCACCGCGGCGGAGCCGGTTGACGCCACGACCTATCTTCGCTTCTTCGAGCGATTCGAGAAGTACGGTCTAAGGCGGGAGTCATACGAGGCGGCGTACGGTTTGGCGGAAAACACGTTGACCGTTTCGCGCCGTGGTCGGCGAGTGCTCACTGTACAGAAGCAGCGCCTGCAACAGCGGCAGTTGTGCATCGAAAAGACGTCGGCGCGAAACAACAATCAGGTATCCGTCGTAAGCTGCGGAAAGCCATTGCAGGGAATGGATGTCCGCATCGTCGATCCGGAGTCGCACCACGCGCTCGGCGAAAACGCTATCGGCGAGATTTGGATTGACGGGGACAGCAAATGCAAGGGATATTGGCAGCGGCCCGAATTGTCGCAAGCCATTTTCCACGCGCGGATCGCGAACGAGTCCGGCAACCCGGGCAACTACATGCGCACCGGCGACCTCGGTTTCTTCCACGAAGGCGAACTGTACGTCTGCGGCCGGCTCAAGGACATCATCATCGTCCACGGCGTCAACTACTATCCGCAAGACATCGAGGCCATCGTCGCCGCGGAGTTCCCGAATATCGGCCCCACGGGGCCGGTGCAGACGGCGGCGTTTTCGGTGGACCATGACGGACAGGAGCGCCTCGTCGTGGCGGTAGAGGTCCGCCCGAATTCCGAACTTGTCGATCCCGCGACCGTCGCGAAGGCGATCCGGTCGCGCTACTTTATCGATCCCTATCAGGTCCTCTTTGTGCCGCCGCGTGCCATTTCCACTACCACATCGGGGAAAGTCGCTCGGGGCAAGACGCGCGAGCGGTGGATGAGCGGCGAGTTGGAGGTCTTGGCCTCGTACGTTCACGCAACGCCAACCGGCGGGAACGACTCCGGCTTGCGAGGGCTGTTCGATCGCGTACGCGAAATCTATCAATTGACCGGGGACGAAGACGTCACCTTTACGGATATCGGCGTGGACTCGCTTACGCTCGTGGAGCTGACTTTGGAGATCAAGGACCATTTCGAGCGGCGCGGCCTCGCCGAACTGGTCTCGGAGTTGGATGCGCGGTTCCTGCAGCGGCTGACCGTGGCTGAATTGTCGTTTCTTCTGGACGTGTACGACGAGGGATCGGAGGCGCCGGAAGCGGGGCTTCGCGATTGGCTTGCCGCGCGTCAGCAGTCCGACGACGCGCAAGAACTCGAGTCGATGCGGGCCGACGCGCAGTGGCAGCCGCCCGCGGAACCTGCGGATGAAGCCACGCCCACGCCGCAGTCCATTTTGATGACAGGCGCTACCGGGTTCTTCGGGCCCTTCCTGCTGAGTAGTCTGCTGCAACGGACGAGGTGCGCAATCGAGGTGATGGTCCGCGCCACGGATTCAGACCACGGCAGCGCGCGGCTGGTGGACGCGCTGCGGCGCACCGAAAGGTGGACGCCGGAGATTGAAGAGGAGTTTCATACCCGTGTCCGCGTGGTGTGCGGGGATCTTGGAACGCACCGCGTGGGCCTGAGCGACGCGGAGTGGGAGCGCGTGTGCGAGGAGAGCGACGCCATCGTGCACAATGCAGCACAGGTGAACTACGTTTTGAGTTACGAAGCGTTGCGGCCGTACAACATCGGCGGTACGCGCGAGCTGATGCGCCTCGCGGCCACGAAACGCAAGAAGCCGTTCCACCTGATATCGAGCACATTCATTCACGGCTGGTCCGCGCGGCCGGTTGCCGCGGAGCACGAGTTCAACGAAGCGTTGGAAGAACTGGATTTCGGCTACTCCCAGTCCAAGTGCATCCAGGAACATTTGGTGCTCAACGCGGCGCGCCAGGGCCAGCCGGTCCGCATCTACCGTCCGACCCTCATCACAGCGTCATCGCGCGGCATTGGAAGCAAGGACGATATCGGCGTGCGCCTGCTGGCGTTCATGATTAAGTACGGCATCTCGGTTGAGGCGCTCAACCAGGTCAGTTTCCTCCCCGCCGATCTCGTGTCCGACCACATCGCGCGGATATTCGCGCTGGAGCGCGCGACCTCGAACACGTTTCACGTCACGACGACGAAGTATTACAACATGATGGACGTGACGCGGAGCATTACCGAACAATTCGGCTATACCTTCACATACTATCCGATGGAGCGTTTCATCAAGGAAATGAACCGGCTGTGCAAACCGGACGATCTACTGTATCCGTTGTTGGTGTTCTTCAATCGTTCGCACCACAAGTTCAAGCCGATGGAACCCAAGCGCTACGACAATCGCCACTATCGAGCCGCATTGGCGGAGGCGAAGCCGGACGTCGTGGAACCGGATTACCGGAATACCGTGGCTTATATCGTCAAACACATGCAGCGGGAGGGTTTGATCCCGGCGCGTGACAAGCCGATATCGAATACGGGGCGGCTATCGACGTGGGCCGCGTCGCGGGAATCGCCCGGCGTCGTCGATGCGATCTGAAGGGCTGCACCGCAACTAGAGCAATTCAAGTTTGAGCACACCGTCTGTTTTGTGCTCCTGCTTGTGAGTCGTCACCCGTCCTCCGTAGCCCTGCTACTTCGGAGGGCAAAGGAGGGTCGTACTCGCACTCGATACTCGAAACGATCGAGTACGATGACGAGCACGCGCACGAGCACGTGGTGCAGCCGACCGTGAAACATTCTAGTATTTTCCGACGGACGGATACGGTGGTGGTAATCGGAGTCGTTTGGTGCGCGAAGGATGAAATGGATACAGGGAACGATTTGACGATTCCCGCGGATGTGCCCGTTTCGACGCGGGAGACGGGATTGCCCGCTGGGTTGCGATTTGGTTTGGTGCAAGGGTGGAATTTCATTTTCCGCCCGAAGCGCAGTTATGCATGGATGCGGCGTACGTATGGCGATGTCGTCACGATCTACGGTACGCCGTCCGGCGATGTTGTCTTGGCGCTGACCGCGGAAGGCGCGCGAGAGGTACTCAGCGCCGATCCGGACGGATATGGCGCTGCACACAAAGATGCCTTTGCCGGGTTGGCCGGCGCCGGGTCGCTTTTGATTTTGGAAGGCGCGCTGCATCGCGCCGAACGCAAACTGCTCATGCCCGCGTTTCACGTTCAAAACATGCGCGACATTGGCCACGTGATCCGCGACATTGTAATCACGCACACGGACCGGTTGAGGCCGGGCGATCGAATCAAGGCGCTTGACCTAATGATGGACATTTCGCGCGACGTCATTCTTCGTGTCGTGTTCGGCGTCGAGGACGGCCCTCTTCTCGATGAGGGGCGCGTGGCGGTCGCAAAGGTGTTGCACGGCGTCGGGCCGCTTATCACGTTCGTTCCCGCGGTCCAGGCGTGGTGGTTTCCGCCGTGGCGCAAGTTTATGCGCGCCAAGTGCGCCTTCTCGGCGTTTCTCAAGCGATGCATGGCAGAGCGCGCCGGCGCCGACGAGGAGGCGTGCGACGTTCTCAGTCTGCTGAACGCGGCGCGTCGTGACGACGGAACGCGGTTGAGCCACGAGGAGATCCTTGGCGAAATCGGAACCATTGTGCTGGCGGGACACAAGAACATGGCGTTCGCGTTATCGTGGGCGCTTTATGAGCTTGCGCGGCATCCAGCGGCCAAGCAGCGTTTGCGCGATGAGTTGGTTGCGCTCGGGGCCGACCCCGATCCGAATCTTATTGCGAGGCAACCGTATGTCAGCGCGGTGTGCGACGAAGCGTTGCGTCTGCACCCTATCCACACCGAAATCGGGCGCGTGTGCCGTGCACCGACGAAACTGTTGGGTTGCACAATCCCGACGGGAACGGTTGTGGGTGTTGGTATTTGTGCCATTCACCAAGACCCGGCCATCTATCCCGAACCGGACACGTTCGCGCCCGATCGGTTCATCGAACGATCGTATAGTCCTTTCGAGTTTCTGCCTTTCGGAGGCGGACACCGGCGTTGCATCGGCGCGGCTTTTTCCGATTACCAGATGCGCGTTTCGCTGGCAACCATCGTCATGCGATGGGAACTCGAATCTCTGGGCGAGGAGCGCGAATCGCGTCAGAATCTCGGGATGGGCCCGAAGCGCGGCGTGCCGATGCGGGTGACGGGCCGTCGGCCAACGTAACGCGCGCCGCGGACGGCTACTGCGAATCGCGGAATCGGTCGGAAGGGCCTCGCTGCCGCGTCCCCAGCACCTGTCCGGCGAGGTGTCGTGCAGCGCCGAATTTGTCTCGCAGCGATCGCGCGTGGAACAGCTTGATTAACGCCTCGAACGAATCGGGATCGAAAAACCAATGCGTTCCCAAGGTGTCGAAGTGCGGGCGAAAACTGCCGCTGACGGCGCTCACCACTTGGGGCACGGTCATTTCGAGCAGGCCCTCGACGCCCTTCGTGCGGCCCCAACCACTGGCGCCGCTGCCGCCAAACGACGTCGCGGGGTGCGCCATCGGGATGATCACGTCGTTGACGTGGACAACGCCGCAGCGCAGCCGTGTTGCCACGGTGCGCGCGCGAGCGACATCGGCGGTAAAGACGCTGGCTGCCAGGCTGTACGAACACTCCGCGTCCCACGCGAGGGCCTGTTCGACGGTGTCGTAGGGGACGACCGTGAGTAATGGCACGAAGTACGCTTCGCGGCAGGCCAACGTGTCCGGCGCCGGCTGAACGAGCGCCGCGGGTTGCACGTGGCCGTCCGCCGGTTCGACTCCCTCGCGGCGAATGAGCCGGGCGCCGTGTCCAAGCGCGTCGGCAATCAATCGATCGGCGAGTTTAACCTGCGCGGACAAGATGAGCGGAACCGGCGCGGCGCATTCGACCAAGGGCACGAGCGCGTCGAGAAACGGCTCCAGCAGAGAACGCGGCACAAAGGCGCGGCGCGTGCCGACACAGGCTTGTCCGGCGTTGGCCGTCGCGCCGAACCATGCGCCACGCGCGGCCAGCGGTACATTGCCGTCTTCGAGCAGGAGCAGCAGATCGCACCCAGACAATTCGAGGGTGGAGGTGACCAAGCGGCGCCCCAGCGTGCTCGCGAGCACGCGTCCCGTGGTCGAACTGCCCGTGAACGCGACGTGATCGATGTCTGCCTCGGCGAGTTGGGGGCCCGCATCGCGGCTTGCGGGAAGCAGTTGGAATAGCCCGTCCGGAAAGCCGGCGCGCGCAATCAGGTCGGCAATCAGTTCGCCCGTGCGCGGCGCGACCTCCGACGGCTTAAACAGCACGGCGTTTCCGGCCGTGAGGGCATGCAAGATCGGCACGACGTTGATCGCCATAGGAAGGTTCCATGTGCCGATGACGGCGACCACGCCGCGGGGCCGTCGAAAAGTTACATCGCGCTGCCCCCAGAGCAGTATCGGCCGCGTGCGCAGCGGACTCTTGCGCGGGCGCAGAATGCGGCGCGCGTTCGCTTCGAGGAAACGGCATTCTTGCGCCAGCGGTAAGACCTCGGCAACGAGCGTTTCGTCGTATCGTTTTCCGACGTCGCCGGCAATCGTCTTGCAGATGCGCCGTGATGCGTCTACCAATTCGTGGCGGAACGCGCGCACGCGCCGCAGCCGCTCGTTTATGGGGACCTGCGCCCAGCGCTGTTGCGCGTGACGAGCGCGTTCGGTCTCCGCACTAAACGGCGCTTGCTGTTCCCCCGCATCGGCTTCGTGAAGAGCCGCAGGTTTGCCACGAAGTGGCGCCCCGTCTTCAGGGGCTGAAGAGGACGGGCGATCTGGCGCGACGTGATCCATTCAGGTTCCGTCTCTTGTGTGATATGCCCTGGTATCCACGGCCATGAAATCTACAGCCCACGGTTGAATTGATTCTACCCTTTGAGCGGCCGGATCTTGATGTTCTTGTACCAGCAGTCGCTGCCGTGGTCCTGCAAGCCGATGTAGCCCTTTTGCGGGTGGGTGTTAAACGGATGATCGAACTTGTGCGCCGATCCGTCGGGGCGCTTGTTGGGTTCGGTGAACTTAGAGAGGTCGCATTCGTTGACCTTCTCGCCGTTGAGCACGACCGTGATGACCGGGCCCTTGCACGTTATTTCGATGTGGTTCCATTCGCCGACGGGCTTCATGGCGTTCTTGGCAGGTTTGGACAGATCGTAGATCGCGCCGGTGTCAACGTAGCCCGCTTCCGTCGTGTCGTCGATAGCGATCTCGACGCCGTTCCAGCCGACATCTTTGCCGGGCAGCGGAGTCAACGGAAAGGTACGGACGAAGATGCCGGAGTTGCATTTCGGGCTGATCTTGAAATCGCACGCGAGGACGAAATCGCCCAGCGGTTCCTTATAGGTCATCATGTAGCCGCCGCAACCGTGCGGGTTGATGCAGCCGTCCTGGATGGGCGTCTTGCTCTGCGCGCCTTCGGGCGTCGTCCAGCCGTCGAGGGTCTTGCCGTCGAAGAGGAGAACCCAGCCGTCGCTTTTCTCCTGATCCGTGAGGGTGTTATCCGGCGCGGCGAAGCAGGCGGCGTGGAGCACGAGTAATGTGAGCATGACAACAAGCTCCCGATGATGGGCCAAATGATAGCGCGAATCCGTGTGAAGGTGTGAAATTACGAACGTTTCGCCGGAAGCCGGCTGTCGGGTTCCGCAGATCGGGTCTATTGCGTTTGTCATCAGCGAATCGAAAGCCCCCGTGCGCGGGCATGATTCGTCTTCCATTCCCGACGCCCGATTCCCGAAACCCGAGGTTTGACACCTGCCCGTCCCCTCGGGTAGACTTCGGCCTGTTGTAAGTCAAGTAGAAGCGCCTGCTTCTCACCTTGCCGCGGCCCGATTGGGTCTGGGCGCAGGGTCAAAATCGCGAGATACTGGTATGTTCGCGGCAGAAGGCGGGCGCTTTCTGCCGCGACTTTTTTGTGCCTGTGCGCGGGCCGTGGCGCGTACGGGCGGGCACAAGGCCCCACGGTCAATAGGAGGTCCTGGTTATCGCCAAGCCTGTGGATTTGCGCATCCGGGTGAATGAACAGATCATCGCCCGCCAGGTGCGCGTTATCGACGAACAAGGAAACCAGTTAGGGATCATGTCTCCGCCGGATGCGTTACGTGACGCGTACGAGCGGGGGTTGGACTTGGTGGAAGTAGCGCCGAATGCGTCGCCGACGGTGTGCCGCATCATGGACTACGGGAAGTACAAGTACCAACAGAGCAAGCGCATGAAAGAATCGCGCAAGCACCAGACGGTGATTCACGTAAAAGAGGTCAAGTATCGCCCGAAGATCGACGATCACGACTTCGATTACAAGACGAACCACGTCCGGGAGTTCTTGCAGGAAGGCAACAAGGTCAAGGTGACGATTACGTTCCGCGGGCGCGAGATGGCGCACCCGGAGTTCGGCCAGCAGATCTTGCAGCGCGTGCTCGACTCCACCAAGGACTTGTGCCAGGAGCAGCATGACGCAAGCAAGGTGCGGCTGGAAGGCCGCCAGATGGTCGTAGTGTTGTCGCCGACGAAGTAGTCACAGGCGTCGGCTTGTATTCGGGAGACGGATTCGGTCCGCGTTGGGACAAGGCGGTCGAGGGGTCTTTTTTCCGTTGCCGGAGCGGGACCCCGCGATGCGATTGCGCCGGGGCCATTATCGATAGGAGAGTGCTATGCCAAAGATGAAGACAAATAGAGCCACGGCGAAACGCCTGAAGCGGACCGCGTCGGGCAAGTTCAAGCGGAACAGCGCTTTTGTACGGCACAAGCTCACGCACAAGAGTCAGAAGCGGAAGCGTTCGTTGCGCAAGGCGACGCTCACGAGCGACGCGGAGAAGCAGCGGCTCAAGATTCTGCTGCCGTACGGGTAGTCGTCTCGGCGCGGCCCCGTTGCGGGCACCGCTCCACCCTGAACTGAGGCCAGTACCGCTTCGGCGGATAGCGATAAGGAATTCATGTCATGCCAAGAGCAACCAATTCACCGGCGTCACGCGACCGCCGCAAGAAGATATTGAAGCGCGCCAAGGGCTACCGCGGCGCACACAGCAAACTCCTCAAGACCGCGAAGCAGCAGGTCGACCACTCGGGCGTCTATGCGTTCCGCGACCGGCGCGTGCGCAAGCGCGAGTTCCGCCAGTTGTGGATTGCGCGCATCAACGCGGCGGCGCGGGCGGCGGGCATACCGTACAGCCGGTTCATGCAGGGCCTCAAGCTGGCGAACATCGACGTGAACCGCAAGATGCTCGCGGAAATCGCCGCGACGGACGAGGCGAGCTTCGCCAAGATCGTCGAACTCGTCAAAGCCAAACTCGCAGCGGCCTAGCGATGCGCATCGTCCCCGCGGTGGACATTCGGGGCGGGCTGTGCGTGAACCTGGTTCAGGGCGACTACGCCCAGGAGACGGTGTTCTCGAAGGACCCCGTTGACCAGGCGGCGCAGTGGCGCGACGGTGGCGCGGAAATCGTCCACGTCGTCGATCTCGACGGCGCGAAGGCGGGACACGTGTGCATCGCGGACGCGTTGCGCGCGATGTCGTTGGCCGGGATTCGCACCGAGGTGGGCGGCGGCATCCGCACCATGCGCGATCTCGAAACCGTATTCGGAGCTGGAACGGACCGCGCCATCTTGGGCACGGCCGCGCACAAGGACCCCGCATTTCTACGCGACGCCGTAGCCGCGTTCCCGGGTAAGATAGCCGTCGGCATCGACGCGCGTGCGGGGAAAGTCTCGTTGAATGCCTGGCTCGAAGACACTGGCACGGACGCCGTCGAGTTCGCCAAACAAGTCGAAGACGCCGGCGCGTCGCGCATCATCTATACTGATATCCTCAGCGACGGCATGATGAAGGGGCCAAACGTCGACGCGACGCGGGCCGTCGCGCGCGCCGTAGGAATTCCGGTGACGGTGTCCGGCGGGATGTCGTCGCTTGACGATGTTCGGCGCGTTTGCGCGGCGGAACGAGACGGCGTCGACGAGGTAATCGTCGGCCGCGCCCTGTACCTGGGCGCGTTCACGTTGCAGGAGGCGATCGCGGTCGCGCGGGAGCAGGGATGAATCCACGGTTTGGCACGGTCACGATCGTTGGTGTCGGGTTGCTGGGCGGATCGCTTGGCCTCGCGCTCAAGGATCGCGGCCTGGCCAAGTTGGTGCGCGGTGTTGGGCGCCGGCAGGAAGTACTTGAAACGGCGCGTGCGATGCGCGCGATCGACGAAGGGACGCTTGACTTGGCCGGGGCGATGAAGGGCGCGGACCTTGTCGTGCTCTGCACGCCCGCCGCGCTCGTGCCGCAGCAACTCGATGTCGTTCGCACGCGCATCGCCCCGCACGTGGTGGTCACGGACGTGGCGAGCACCAAGGCCGAAATCTGTGCGCACATTCGAACCAATTGGTCCGAACCGTATCGGTTCGTCGGAAGCCATCCCATGGCCGGTTCCGAGAAGTACGGCCCTGAACATTCCACGCCGCATCTCTACGACGGCTGCGTCACCATTGTCGAGCCAAAAGACAACCACGCGGACGATGCGCACGAACTGGTCTGCGCCCTGTGGCGTTCGGTCGGATCGCGCGTCGTGGAGATTCCGCCCCAACTTCACGACGACGTTGTCGCGCGCACCAGCCATATACCGCATATTATTGCCGCGCTCGTGGCGGAGTTGGCCGCCGGCGGCGGCGACGTGAAAGACCTCGTCGGGAAAGGGTTCCGCGACGTGACGCGGATCGCCGAAGGCCGCGCGGAAATCTGGCGCGACATCTGCCTCACCAACCGCGACGCCATCGTCGCGGGGTTACGCGAATTCGGCGAAGATGTTGAAGCGATTTGCGGCATCATCGAGCAGGGAAATGCGGACGAACTCGATGCGTTCTTTCAGTCCGCGCAGGCGGCGCGGCGCAAGGCGTTGGGCGAATGAGCGGGTTATTCATCACGTTCGAGGGCATCGAAGGCTGCGGCAAGTCAACGCAGGTCGCGTTGTTGCGCGGGCGCATCGAGGCGGAGGGGCGCAAGGTCGTCGTGACGCGCGAACCCGGCGGCACGGTGACCGGCGAGCGGATTCGCGAAATCGTGCTCGATCCCGCGAACAAAGACATCAAGCCCGTGACGGAACTGCTGCTCTATTCGACAGCGCGGGCGCAGCATGTGGACGAACTGATCCGTCCTGCGCTGAACGCGGGAACGATCGTTATTTGCGACCGGTTTGCGGATTCGACGACGGCGTATCAGGGCGCGGGGCGGGCCATCGAGCGCGGGATTATCCGTGCTGCGCACGAGATTGCCACCAGGGAAACGTGGCCGGACCTGACAATATTGCTCGATCTTCCCGCGGAAATCGGGCTGGAACGCGCGGGCGCCGCGCGTGAACTCGATCGCATCGAGTCGGAACCGCTGGCGTTTCACCGCGCCGTGCGCAACGAGTTTCTGCGCATTGCCGAGCACGACCCCCTCCGCGTCCGTACCGTCGATGCGACCCGCACAGTGGAAGAGTTGTCGGACATCATTTGGCGGATCGTGGAGCCGCACTTGCCATGAGTTTCGCGGACATTCGCGATCAGGAAATTGCGCTGCGGCTATTGCGCAATTTCATCGAGCACGAGCGCATACCGAATGGCCTGCTCTTTTGGGGGCCTGGCGGCGTGGGAAAACAATTGGCCGCGATCGAGTTCGCCAAAGCGCTGAACTGCAGGGAAGCGAAAATCGACGCGTGCGGCCAGTGTATTTCCTGCCGCAAGATCGCGCACGGCAACCATCCCGATATTCGCGTGCTCGCGCCGAAGGACAAGTCGCGCATGATCAAGCGCGAAGAAATCGACGAGGTCAACGAGTTTGCGTCTCTGCGCCCGTTCGAGTCGCAGTGGCGCATTTTTGTCATGCTCGATGCCGAGCGCATGAACCCGTCCGCTCAGAACCACTTTTTGAAAACCCTGGAAGAACCGCCGGGCCGGTCGTTGTTTATCTTGATCAGCGAACATCCTCGGATGCTGCTGCCGACGATTCGGTCCCGCTGCCAGGCGGTACGGTTTCGGCAACTCCGCCGCGAGACCGTTTCCGAGCTACTCCGCCGCGATCGCGACTTGCCGACAGACCTCGCGGACAGTATCGCCGAGATCGCCGAAGGGCAGATGTCGCGCGCGTTGGATTTGGTCGATTCGGAGAAGCGAAAGGTCGCGTTTTCGCTGGTCGAGCGTTTGGCGTCGGGCGACGACCCGGTCGTGATGGCGGAGGAGTTTGCCGCGTTTCTCGAAGACCAGCGCAAACAAATCGAGGCCGCTGTGAAGGCCGAGGCGGCAAGCGACGCCATGGATGAGCAGAGCCGGGGCGACGCAGAGAGCGCGAAGGAAGAGCGGTTGGCGCTCATGGCGGCGACGGTCCGGCGGGACATTGTCGAGTACCTTTACCTCATGCAAACGTGGTACCGTGATGTGTTGGTGGCCGACGCCACGGGCGGCACGGGCCACGTATGGAATAAGGACAGCAAGGACGGTCTTGGCACGTCGCGCGGTGGGGACCCCGGTGCGAAGATCGTGGCTATCGAACAGGCCCGGGTGAACCTGGATCGGTTCATTCCGGAAGAGCGCGTGTTCCGGGACCTTTTCTTCGCGCTTGCCGCTCGGTAGGCAACCGTCCGATCGGGTCTGGCCCTTCTGACGGGTCAGACCAATTGACGCGGGGCGAAGACCTCGCGAGGAGTATAGATAGGTATGCAAACGGTGAAAGTGCGCCTGCGCAAACCGACGCGGGTGTTCACATTCTTGTGCGAAGAAGATATCCCACTCGTCCGCAACGAGGACTGTATCGTTCGCACGGAGCGCGGGCTCGAGTATGGGACGTGCATCGTGCCGCCCGAGCCGATCCCGGACGCGGCGAAGAACCGGTACAAGATGAGCGTGGTGCGCAAGATTACGCACCAGGACGAGACGACGTTCCATCATATTCAGATGGAAGAGGAGCGCGCGCTCGAGACTTGCGCGATTCGCGTTCGGGAACGCAACCTTCCGATGAAGTTGGTGGACGCGGAGTACACGTTCGACCGGCACAAGATCATTTTCTACTTCACGGCGGAAGACCGCGTGGATTTCCGGCAGTTGGTGCGCGACCTGGCGCAGGACCTCAAGACACGAATCGAGTTGCGGCACATACAGGTTCGCGACGAGGCGAAGATTCTGGGCGGTATCGGCGTGTGCGGGCGCGAACTGTGCTGCTCGACGTGGCTGCGCGAATTCAAGCCGATCTCGATGAAGATGGCCAAGCGCCAAAACCTTTCGTTGAATCCATCCAAGATCAGTGGACAGTGCGGCCGGCTCTTGTGCTGTTTGAGCTACGAAAACGAACAGTATCAGGAATCGCGCGGACGCCGCGAGATTTCCGCGGTGGCCGGGCGCGACGTCGAGGCGCCGGAGGTGTATCAAGAGGCAATGGGCCGCGAGGGCGCGTTCGCCCACTCGACAATTCGCCACAAGCCCGCCGACTGGCAGGAACGCCTCGAAGAAATGGACGGTGCGGAAAGCATGGACGCGATTGCGGAGTTGGACGATCGCGAGGAAGAACATTCCGCGGTCGTTGATTTTCTGGATGAGGCGGATGCACCACCGACGGACACAGCGCAACCGGCGCCGCCGCGCGGTGACGATCGCCCGCGCGATCAGGCGCCGCATCCGCAACAGCACGGCGCGCCGCACCCGGGGCGCCCGGAAGGCCAGCAGCAGCGCGAAGGTGGGGGAGTTCGGCACGGCCGGCACCGCAGACGGCGCCGTGGCGGCCGCGGGCATGGCGGCGGCGGACCGAGGCCTCCACAATCCTAATGCGCCTTGTCGATACGCACTGCCACCTTCAGGACGCGAAATTCGACGACGACCGCGCAGCGGTGATGGCGCGCGCCCTGGACACGTTGGACGGGATCGTGCTGATTGGCGACACGGTGGAGTCCAGCCGCGCGGCGGTGGCGTTGACGCGCGAAAACGTCTACGCGGCGGTGGGTGTGCATCCGTATCATCCCGACGAGATTTCTGCCGAGACGTTATCGGCGTTAACGGAATTGGCCTCGAACCGGTACGTGGTCGCGATCGGCGAGATTGGGCTCGATTACTACAAGTACAACGAGGCCCCGGCGCCTCTGCAGCAAGCGGCCTTTCACGCGCAGTTGGAACTCGCCGCGGACCTGTCGTTGCCGGTGGCGATCCACAACCGCGACGCCGAGGCGGATACGCTCTCGATTCTCGCGGAACACGATGCGGAAATCCCCGGCGTCATCATGCATTGCTTTTCCGGCGACGCCGCGTTTGCCGAGCGGTGTTCGGGGCGGGGGTATTACGTTTCCTTTGCGGGCAACGTAACGTATCCGAAGGCGGGCGCGCTGCGCGAGGCGGCCGCGGTAGTGCCAATGGACCGATTGTTGCTCGAGACGGACAGCCCGTACCTAGCGCCGCAGCCGGTGCGCGGGCGTCGTTGCGAACCCGCGTTTGTGACGCACACGGCCGAAACGCTGGCCACGGTGAAGAACGTCGACGTGCAGGAACTGGTCGAGCGAACAACCGATAACGCAATGCGCGTGTTTCGGTTGGGCGCGCGCAGGTGACACATGGCGCTGGGTGAAATCGTATTCGCGTCCCGGTCGAAGGAGAAGGCGTTTCGCGATCCCGACACGATTGTCAGCGCGCAGACGATGGCGGAGGTGCTGCCCGCGCTCGAGCAGGTGCAGCATTTCGTCGACGACGGCAAGTGGGCCGCGGGGTTTGTCTCGTACGACGCGGCGCCCGCGTTCGATCCCGCATTCGAGTGCCACGCGCCGTCGGACGTGCCACTGGTGTGGTTCGGCATCTACGAGAAATCGACGAAGATCGACCCACGAACCGGATCGTACGTCGTCAGCGAATGGGAATCGGCTTTGACGCGCGACGATTACCGATCGCACATCAAGCAGATTCTCGACTACATTTCGGCGGGCGACACGTACCAGGTCAACTACACGTTTCCGTTGCACGCGACGTTCAGCGGCGACGCCTTCTGCTGGTTCCGCGATCTGCGCGCCGCGCAACAGGCGGACTATTGCGCGTACGTCGACACGGGGCGATTCAAGATCATCTGCGTGTCGCCCGAACAGTTTTTCACGCTGAAAGACGGCGTGTTGCGCACGCGGCCGATGAAAGGCACGCGGCCGCGCGGACGTTGGCTCGAAGAAGACGAACATCTCGCCGAAGAGTTGCTGCTGTCGGAAAAAGACCGCGCCGAAAATGTGATGATCGTGGACTTGTTGCGCAACGACATGGGCCGGATCAGCGATACGGGATCGGTACACGTCGAGCAACTGTTCGCGGTGGAACGCTATCCGACCGTGTGGCAGATGACGTCGCGTATCGCGTCGCGAACGCGCGCGCGGATGCCGGAGATCATGCGCGCGCTGTTTCCTTCGGGTTCGGTGACCGGCGCGCCGAAGGTGCGCACGATGCAGTTGCTCGCGGAGTTCGAGCAGTACCCGCGCGGCGTGTATTGCGGTGCGATCGGATGGATATCGCCGGCGGGCAACGCCGCATTCAACGTGGCGATTCGTTGCGCGACGATCGACGGCCGGTCGGGCGTGGCGGAGTATCCGGTCGGCAGCGGCATCACGTGGGACTCGAACCCGGAAAGCGAATTCCTCGAATGTCTCAGCAAGGCCGCGGTTTTGACTACCGACGTGGCGGCATTCGATTTGTTCGAGACGGTACTTTTTCACAATCGATTCTTTCTGGCGGAGGAGCATATCGCCCGGCTTCTGCGAAGCGCGCGCTACTTCGGCATTCGTGTCGAGGCCGCAAACGTGCGGGAGGCGCTTGCCGCAACGGTCCAGAACGGGACTTCAGCGCCTATGCGGATTCGCGTGTTGGTGAACCCGGCGGGGCAGGTGCGCGTCGAGTCGCAAGCCGCGGACAAACCCGCGTCGATGCGCGTTGGTCTCGCGCGAAAGTACGTTCAATCCACCGACATTCATCTGTTTCACAAGACCACGCACCGCGCCGTGTACGACCAAGCGCGCGCCACTCGGCCGGATTGCGACGACGTGATTCTCTGGAACGAGCGCGGCGAATTGACCGAATCGACCATTGCGAATATCGTGCTCGAGTTAGACGGAAAATTTGTGACGCCGCCGGTGTCGTGCGGTTTGCTTGCGGGGACGTTTCGCGAGCACCTGCTGCGAAATCACGTGATTCATGAGCGCGTGCTGGAGAAGGCGGACCTGCGCCGCGCCAAGGGTATTTATCTCATCAATTCCGTACGCAGGTGGGTGCCGGCGACACTGGTCGATCGTTAAGTTCACGGTTCTTTAGGGGCGCAATTTGCTATCATTTTTGCATGAGTTCCGCGCCCCACATTCAGTCGATCGATCGTATCGACCTTGCCACGGCGGAGCGGCGCACGCCGGAGCAATTTCGCGAATCGTTTGACCTCGCGGACGTGCCGTCGTTTCCGGGCTGTTACATCATGCGCGACGAGAAAGACCGCGTCATCTACGTGGGCAAGGCGAAGAACCTGCGCGCGCGGGTGCGGACCTACCTCTCCGAATGCGACGAACGGTACACCGTCAAATTCCTGATGAAGCGCGTGGCGCGCATCGACTTTCTCGTAACCACGAACGAAAAAGAGGCGCTGCTCCTCGAGAACAGCCTCATCAAGGAGCACCGACCGCGCTACAACGTGCAGTTGAAGGACGACAAGAGTTACGTGAGCGTGCGCGTGAACGTGCGGCACGAGTGGCCGCGCGTGACGGTGACGCGGAAGTTGCGCAAAGACGGATCGCGTTACTTCGGTCCGTACGCCAGCGCGGCGGCTGTGCGGCACACGATCAAACACCTGCAACGCATGTTTCCGCTGCGGTTGTGCAGCGACAGCGTGTTGCGCAGCCGCACTCGTCCGTGTCTCTACTATCAGATGAAACAATGTTCCGCGCCGTGCGTAAATCTTATCGACCCGTCAGCGTACCGCGAGATCGTCGAGCAGGTGCTGATGGTGCTCGAAGGGCGCAACGCGGAACTGGAAAGGCTACTGCTCGCGCGTATCGCCGAGCACGCGGAGAAAATGGAGTACGAGAAAGCAGCGCCGTTGCGCGACCGGCTTTACGACCTTCGCGAGACGCTCGAACGCCAACGCACCGTGCGGCCATTGCCCGGCGACGACCAGGACATCTGGGGATACTACGCCGAGGGCCGGTTCAGCGAATTGCAGGTGATCTATTTTCGCGCCGGCAAGATGACGGGAGGCCGGTCGTTCTCGTTCAACCAGCGCGAACTTCCGATCGACGAGTTACTCGGGTCGTTCTTGTTGCAGTACTACGCCGACGCGCCGGTAGTGCCCGCGGAGATTCTCGTGCCCGTCGAATTGGAGGACGCGGAGGCGCTCGCGGAAATTTTGGCGGACAAGCGCGAAGCAAAGGTGAGTGTCCACTGGCCGCAACGCGGCGAGAAGCGCGCGCTGATCGATCTCGCCGCGCGCAACGCGAAAAGCAGCTTCGACGAAAAGCGCCTGGCCGAACAGGTGAAGCGCGACACATTGACGCAGATCAAGTCCGTGCTCAAACTCGCGAAGGAGCCGAACCGCATCGAGTGCTTCGACGTTTCGACGATTCAGGGCGCGTCGCCGGTGGGGTCCATGGTGACGTTTGACGGCGGCGCGCCGAACAAGTCGCGGTACCGGCGATTTGCGATTAAGAATGTTGACGGACAGGACGATTTCGCGATGATGCGCGAGATGCTGCTGCGGCGATTCAAACGCGCGATCGAGGAACAGGAATTGCCCGACCTCGTGCTTATAGACGGCGGCAAGGGGCAGCTCAACGTCGCAGTAACCGTGTTCAAGGACCTCGGAATCGAAGACCTCGATGTCGCGGGGATCGCCAAATCGCGCGCGCTGGATTCCGGCGGGCATTCGCCGGAGCGCTTCTTCCTGCCCGGAATGAAAGACCCGATAATCGTAGCGCAGAATTCGGCGGTGGTGCGGCTCATCGCACAGATACGCGACGAAGCCCACCGGTTTGCGGTAACCTATCATCGGAAACGCCGCACGCAGTCCGCGTTGACGTCGCCGCTGGCGTCGATACCCGGCGTGGGGCCGAAGCGTGTGCGCGTGTTGCTGAATAGGATAGGATCGTTGGCGAAAGTGAGCGCGGCATCCGTTGAGGAGATCGCCGCGCTGCCGGGGTTCAGTTCCGCGCTGGCGGAAACCATCAAGAAGCACCTGGCGGCGTCGAACGGGGGAGCGTAGTACCGATGCTCGGCGTGTTGTTTGTGTTGGCGACGGGAGCGGTTTTCGTGCTGCTCCTCGCTTTTTCCTATTTCGTTCAATTGCAGATGCGGTATCCCGAGCCCGCGCACTCCGACGAGATTCACATCGTTTCGACCTCGGACGGGTGGAAGCTTCGGCTGCACCGGCGCAAACCGAAAGACGGCGGAGGCGAGCCCGTGTTTTTTATGCACAGCCTTTCGTCGAACCACCTCAACTTCGAGGTCCCCCACGGATACTCGCTCGTGGATTACCTTGTAAACGCGGGGTACGACTGCTGGACTTTCGATTCGCGCGCGTGCCGCGACGCCGTACCGCCGCGGCGGGGAATGCGGTTCACGTCGACGGTTGACGATTTGTTGCTGATGGACATCCCGCTCGCGCTGCGGCAGATTCGAGACGTGACCGGATACGCGCGCGTTCATTGGATTGGGCATTCGATGGGCGGGATGTTGTTCTATGCGTACGATCTGAAATTTGGCGGCGAGGGGCTCGCGTCGGCGACAACGCTGGGTTCGCCGCCGGGTTTCAAAGGGTTCAGGCTGAAGCCGCGTCCGGGTTTGATTGGGTTGAACCAGCGCGCACACACGCTGCTGTCGCTTGCGTTCCGCGGGCTGGCGCCGTTCTTCGATTTTTGGCGTCCGGAGTCGAGTCTTGTGCCGATCAACTGGGACAACATTCACCCGAAGCTGCGCGCGCCGCATTTGTTCCATGCCGCGGAAATGCCCCTGCCGGGGATCGGTGAACAAATGTACGGCTGGGCCATGGGGATGCCGTGGAAAATGTGCGGCGGCACGCTCGACATCGGCGGAAATCTGCATAAGTTGAAGACGCCGCTCTTCGCGATCTTCGCGGGGCTGGACCCGTTCATTTCGCAGTCGCGGGCAATCGAGTTCTTTAATGGCATCGAAAATCCCGACAAGGAGATGATTTACTTGTCGCGCGCAACCGGCGCGTCCGCAAACTACAATCACATCGATTTGGCATTCGCGCGCGAAGGGGAACGCGAGGTGTTTGCGCCGATTCTCGAGTGGTTGCGTGCGCACCCCGCGGACGGCACGGCGCACCGGACGAACCGGAGCGCCACCCGCGCAGCGCGGAGTGGGGCGCCGGGAACGCGCGCAAAATCGAAAGCGGGCGTCAAGGAAGTCGCGGCGAAGAAACGGCCAAAGCGCGCACGATAAGGGGGACGGGCACAATGAACACGTTGCGAATGAGCATACGGATTGGGGTGGCGTTGGCGGTCGCGGCGTGCGCCGCGCGCGCGGAAGACGAGTGGGTTCGGGCGTCGGCGAACGGCGAACGAAACCGGGTCTTCCTAAACGCGTGTTGGCGCTTTGTTCACGGATGGCTGCAGCACGCTGACCCGGCAACGGGTCTGATACCGCGAAACCTCAATAAGGACTCGTATTGGAACGCGAAGGACTCCGCCGCCGACAACTATCCATTCATGGTGTTGTCGTGTTTCTACACGGACCGCGCATTGTTCGAGGGACGCATGAAGGACATGCTGGCCGCGGAACAGAAGTTTGCGAACCGCGTGGGCGCGCTGCCCGACGACTACGACTTCACGACGAAGGCCTTTCGCACGCCGGAACCGAAGCTCGACGATTTGATTTTCGGCGCGAGCGAATATGCGAAAGACGGGCTCGTGCCGCTTACGGAATTGCTGGGTCCAAGCCCGTGGTCCGAACGCATGCTGCAGTTGCTCGACGATATTCTGAATAATGCGGCGTACGACACGGAAGTGGGGAAGCTGCCGTCGACGTCGCACGAGGTCTGTGGCGATCTTATGCAGGCGCTGTCGCGCATGTACTGGATGACGAAGAACGACGCCTATCGCGACGCGGCCTTTCGGCTGGCCGCATATTTTCTTGAACAGCATCCGCCCGAGCAGGCGGAGCAGTTGCGGCTTGACGATCACGGCTGTGAAGTGATCGGCGGGCTGAGCGAAGTCTATTTCATCGCCGCGCAAACGGACCCGGCGCGCCGCGAAACGTGGAAGCCGGCCATGCACCGGATGCTCGATCGGGTGCTCGATGTGGCGCGCGACGAGAATGGGTTGTTGTACAACCTGGTCAATCCCGTGACAGGCGAGATCAAGTCTGACGAGCGCACCGACAATTGGGGTTACAACTACAATGCGTTTCTCGTTGTCGCGAATCTCGACGGCGCCTCGCGGTATTGGAGCGCGGTCGAGCACGTGCTGAAGAGGCTGCCCGCGTCGAAAGACTATCCGTGGGAAGGCGCGCGGATGGACGGGTTTGCCGATTCGCTTGAAGGCGGCATGAACTTGATCAATCGAATTCCCGTGCCCGAGGCAATCGAATGGGCGGATTACACGGCAGACCGAATGCTTGCCACACAGCGCGATACGGGTGTTATCGAGGGATGGCACGGCGACGGGAATTTCGCGCGGACGGCGTTGATGTACGCGTTGTGGAAGAGCAGGGGGTGTTACGTGGAACCGTGGCGGGCGGACGTTCGCGTGGGCGCGGTGCGAGCGGACGATGGGACAACCTATGTTTCGGTCGAGTCCGATTGGCCCTGGACGGGGAAATTGCGGTTCGACGTGCCCCGGCACAGCGATCATTTGCACATTCCCTCGGATTATCCACGCCTGAACCAGTTTCCCGAGTGGCTGACAATTCGCAGCGGCCAATCATATATCGTGAATGGATCGGAGAGTGCGGGCGACACATTGCGCGCGGGACTCGATGCACATGCAAACAAGGAAGCGCCATTCCACGCAACAATCAAATGACGGGAAGCGTAACATGCATCTAACACGACGAGGCTTTCTAGCGGCGGCGTCGGCGGTGGGCGCGGCGGCGGTCGCG
>JABWCD010000037.1 GCA_013359265.1 Candidatus Hydrogenedentota bacterium | reverse complement strand
CCCGTCGCAACGCTCCAAGACGCCTTAACGACATACCTCAAAACCGGTCAGCTGCCGCCATTACCCCCAAACGTCGCGGCAAACGGCTAAAGTGTTACGAAGCAAATACTTTTTTGCAGGCGGATATCGACCAAGCTTTCGACTACGCGGCAGACCTCAAATACTTCCACGAAGGAAGTCACCCACTCCCTGTCGTGCCAATCTTGGTTGCCACGCATGCGCGACCCGTACCGAATTCACTTGTTCGTCATAGTCTCGTACCTGGGCTATTTCGCACGATCTGCACGAATGCCGATTCTCTTCGAGGTGTAGTCAGCCACTTGCTTGATTCTATGCAGAGCACAAGTATAGACACGCGCGCTTGGGAGAGTTCGCGGTATTGCCCTACGCCCACCATCGTGGAGGCTGCTCGTGCGCTATATGCAGGACACGGTGTTGCAGAGATTTCGCGCAACGATGCCGGAGCAAAGAACCTGCACGAGACGTCCGAGATGCTCGCGTCTATCATTGACGAGTCGAGAAAAGCGAAGCGAAAGTCCATCAGCTTCGTCACAGGAGTACCGGGCGCAGGCAAGACTCTCGTTGGCCTTAACATCGCCACTCAATTTCACGATTCTGAGAGCGATCGCCATAGTGTGTTTCTTTCCGGAAATGGGCCATTGGTCGCAATACTTCGTGAGGCTCTTGCGCGAGATTCCATTCGGCGAGAGCGACAGCAAGGGAATAGCCTGAAAAAGTCTGATGCCAAGACAAGGGTTAAGGCATTTATACAGAATGTACATCATTTCCGTGACGAGTGTTTGCGAGACGCTTTGCGCCCGCCTGTTGATCACGTCGCCCTCTTTGATGAAGCACAACGCGCATGGACCCTACAACAAACTGCCTCTTTCATGCGCCGCAAGAAGGGGGTGAATGCGTTTCAGATGTCAGAGCCGGAGTTTCTAATTTCATGTATGGATCGGCATCGTGACTGGGCCGTAATTGTGTGCCTTGTGGGCGGTGGACAGGAAATAAATACTGGTGAAGCCGGAATTGCGGAATGGATCGATGTGTTGCGTACTAAGTTTCATGATTGGCGGGTGTACATTTCTCCCGCACTTACAGACAGTGAATATGGGGCAGGAGCCACATTGGCAAAGTTGGCGCAACGGCCGAACGTGACGTATTGCCGTGAACTGCATTTGAATACATCCATGAGGTCTTTTCGAGCTGAAAACGTATCTACATTCATAAAGCACTTACTCGATTGTGATTCAGATAGCGCAAGACTTCTGCTCAAGGAATTCGATACTCGGTATCCCGTTCGGTTAACGCGAGACTTGTCAGCGGCCAAGCAGTGGCTGCGGGATCACGCTGCGGGTAGTGAAAGATATGGGATCATCGTCTCCTCACAAGCAGAGCGATTGAAGCCACTGGCGTTAGATGTCCGCACTCCCGTGGATCCGGTCAAGTGGTTTCTGGACGGGAAGGAGGATGTTCGCTCTTCCTATTTCTTAGAGGACGTGGCCACGGAGTTTCATGTTCAGGGATTGGAGCTCGATTGGGCGTGCGTGTCCTGGGATGGTGACTTTCGATTCAGCAACGGAGAGTGGGAGCACTTCTCTTTCCGTGGCTCGAAATGGCAGCGCATCAATAAGCGCGATAGAAGACAATATCTTAAGAATGCTTATCGGGTGTTGTTAACTCGCGCCCGCCAAGGCATGGTCATCTGCGTGCCTGAAGGTTCAGAAATCGATCACACGAGACGCCCGCAGTATTACGACTCGACTTACGAGTATCTTCTGTCTATTGGTATCCAACAACTGTAGGCTTCACAGTCCGCCTAACAGCAGCGCCCCACACTAACCATTAGGGAGCGGGCCGTTCCGCGCCGCCTTCCGCGTTGCGTTGCAGGTTCCACAGTTTCGCGTATTTGGTGAAGACGGAGAAGGCGGCGAGGCCGCAGAGGACGGCGCCGTGGTAGCCGTCGAGGAAGCCGCGGCGGAGGACGTACATCTTGAAGAAGCGGGCGGCGGGGCGGAAGGTGAGGTCGAGGAGGGTGGCGCGTTTGCCGCGGTCGTAGAGGTCTTGGGCGGACCAGGTGGTGAAGCGTTGGAAGGTGGCGAAGTATTCGTCGAAGTTGCGTTTGTCGTCGTGGTACATGACCTCGTCGATGCGGCCCATGGCGCCGTCGACGTCGATGGTGGCGTGGACGCGTTGGCCGGTGTAGCGTCCTTTTTTGGTGCGGAACAGGCGGACGTTGTAGTCGCGGTCCCAGCCGCAGTGTTGGATGAGTTTGCCGAAGAACCAGGACATGCGTTTGATTTTGTAGCCGTCGGCGCTCGATGGGTCGGCGACGATCTTCTGGACGCGCGCGGTGAGTTCGGGCGAGAGCCATTCGTCGGCATCGAGGACGAGTGTCCATTCGGTCTCGATCTGAGGGATGGCCCAGTTGCACTGGTCGGCCTTGTTTACGTATTCGTGCACGACGACGTGGTTCGAGAACTGGCGCGCCACGGAGTCGGAGCCGTCCGTCGTCTTTGGGTCCACGACGCAGAAGATGTCGTCCGCCCACTTCACGCTTTCAAGGCAGCGCACGAGGCGGTCGCCGGCGTTGGGAATGAGGATGAGGATGGTGATGCGGCTCATGGTTGGGGAAGTTTACAGGAGGCGGGAGGAAGAATTCAGGAGCCAGGAGCCAGGAGTCAGGAGCCAGAAGTCAGGAGCCAGGAGTCAGGAGCCAGAAGTCAGGAGCCAGAAGGAAGAGGGAAGAAGGAAGAAGGAAGAAGGAAAAGAAGGCGCGCCTGCTTTCTGCTTGCCCGGCGCATAGCACCGGGGTTGTCACGGTACTCGATCCAGGTTGGCAGGGAGTCTTTACATGTTTGCGTCGAACTGACTGCGCTTCCGTATCGGTGTTGGAGTACTGTAATTCGTAGTCTCTGAATTGCCCAAGATATCTGCATTCCCGCAAGTCATCATGCAGGGGGAATTCACGTAGAGTCCCGGCGATGCTCCTTCGTCGCATGGCCCGGGACAGTCCCGATGGCGGGGCGAAGTTCGAGTAGGTCGATTACGAATACGATCCTCCTTCGCCCGATCGGCTTCGGAGGACACCTCACGAAGCACGAAAGGATGGTTGCGCGGGGCGTGGTTGGTGGATACACTCGTGAGAATTTGTGCCGCGCCGCGGGCATTGTGCGGCGCGGCGAGTGTCACATCAGGGGAGATCATGGCCGCGGGCACCGCTCAACCGTCCCGTCTTGCGTCGCTCGACCAGTTTCGCGGCTATACGGTGGCCGGGATGTTTCTGGTCAACTTTCTGGGCGGGTACGACGCGATCAGGCAGCATGCGGCGTTGCTCTGCCATCACAACACGTATTGCAGCTATGCAGACACGATCATGCCGCAATTCTTCTTTGCGGTGGGCGTGTCGTTCCGGCTGACGTTTTTGCGCCGTGTGGAAAAGGACGGGTACGGCGCGGCGATACGGCACGCGATTAAGCGCAATCTCGGATTGATTCTTCTCGGGATAGCGTTCTACGGCATCGCGGACGACGGGATGAGTTGGAATGCGATTGTCACCGCCGGGGTATGGGGGTATATCACGCAGCATTTGAAGTGGTCCGTGATTCAGACCCTAATCCATATCGCGTTTGCGTCGCTTTGGGTGTTGCCGGTGATCGGGGCGAAACCCTCCGTGCGCGTGGTGTATCTCGCGGCGTCGGGCCTGGGGCACCTGCTGCTTTCGCAAGTCTGGTACTACAACTGGAACGAACACGCCGACGGAACGATCGACGGGGGGCCGCTGGGGTTCCTGACGTGGACCGTGCCGCTGCTCGCCGGGTCGCTCGCGCACGACACGCTGCATGCGCGCGGTTCGCGTGGGGCGATGCGGCCGTTCACGGTGTGGGCCATTGTCCTCATGGTGGCGGGGTATGGGTTGTCGTGCATGAACGCCGTGCACAATGCGATGCTCGGCAACGTCTCCGGTGGGTGGCGCGCGTGGCTGGTCGAGCCGCCGTTCGTGGCGCCGGCGTTGCCGACGGACTTGTGGACGATGAACCAGCACGCGGGGTCGCTTTCGTACATGGTGTTCAGCGCGGGCTTCTCGCTGATCGTGTTGGTGTTCTTTATCTGGTTAAGCGATTTGAAGAACGTTCAGGTGGGTATGTTTCGCACATTCGGCGTCAACGCGTTGGCGGGATACATCATTCACGGCATGACGAGCGCCACGATCAGGCCGCTGGTGCCGGATGACGCGCCGCTGTACATGGCGGTGTTGAACTTTTTACTCTTCTACTGGGTGACGTGGCTGTTCCTGCGGCATCTTGAAAAGCACAAGCTGTTTTTGCGGTTGTAACGGAGTGGTTCGATGAAGTACGTAAATCTGTTCGCGGTAATCGTCGCGGTCGTGTTGTCGGCAGTTGGCTGTGGACCGGGCGGCGAATCGGCACCCGGCGCGGCACCCGCGCCGCCGGCAACGACCGAGCCCGCGCAGGAGCCTCAAACGAGTCCGCCGTCCGAGGAGCCCGCGACGGGGAACCAGGTCACCATCTACCGCGACACGTGGGGCGTGCCGCACATCTACGCGGCCACGGACGCGGCCGCCGCGTACGGTCTCGGTTACGCGCAGGCGGAGGATCGGCTTGCCGATATCTACGCGAACGCGCGCATTGCTACGGGCCGCGCGGCCGAAGCGTTCGGCGCGGGCGAGGTGCGTACGGATTTCGCGATGCAGCTCGTGCGCAACGAAGAGGTGGCGCGGAAGAGCTACGAAGAGGCGCCGGATTATTTGCGCGAACTCGCGGACAGTTTCGCCGCCGGAGTGGACGCGTATGTGGCGCAACACCCGGAGAAAAAGCCGGAATGGGCGCTCGAGTTCGAGCCGGCGCACTGCTCCGCGATCGGCCGCGCGATGATTCTGCGGTGGCCGCTGGGAGGGGTGTTCGACGATCTGAGCAAGAAGGAAAAGCGCGAGCCGGTGGGCCGGTCGAACGAGTGGGCCGTATCGCCCAAACGGACGGCGACGGGCGGCGCAATTCTGCTGACCGATCCGCACGTGGGCTGGGAAGGGATGCAGGTGTTTTACGAGGCGCGCGTACACGGCGACAAACTGCACATGAACGGGTTTTTCCTTGTGGGGTCTCCGCTGCTGGGATTCGGCCACTCGAACCACGTGGGTTGGGCGCCGACTACGGGCGGGCCGGACACGTCGGACGTGTTCGAGGTGAAGATCGACATGTCGAACCTGATGAAACCGAAGTACGAACTCGACGGCCAGTGGCATGAGTTCAAAGCCGGGCAGATGAAGGTGAACGTCAAGGGAGGCGAACCGAAAACGCAGCCCCGGTTCGAGACCGAATTCGGTCCGGTTTTTGACGTCGATCTGGAAAACAAGATCGCGTACGTCGGCGCGTCGCCGTACTTCGAGGATGCGGGGTTGTTCGAGCAGACGTACCGTATGCTGCTGGCGAAGAACACGGACGAGTTCTACGAGGCGCTTGGAATGCTCGGGTTGATGGAACAGAACATCATGTTCGCGGATACGTCCGGCAACATTCGGTACGTGCGCAACGGGCGCACGCCGGTGCGCAAGCCGGGATTTGATTGGAACGCGCCGGTGCCCGCCAGCGCGGAATCGTTGTGGAAGGACATCCATCCGATCGCGGACCTGGTTCAGATTGATAACCCCGAGCAGGGCTACATGCAGAACTGCAATATCAGCCCGATCAACATGATGAAGAATTCGCCCCTGACACAGGACAAATATCCCGCGTATATCTACAACGTGACGTGGGACTTCAACAATCCGCGCAGCAAGCGGATTATCAATTTGCTCGATGCGGACGATTCGGTCACGAAGGAAGAGGCCCTCGCGTATGCGACCGATGTCTACGACATTCTCGCGAAGCCGTGGCAGGAGGCGCTGGCCGGGGCGGTCGAGTCGGTCGGGGCGGAGCGCATGAAGGACGAGACGTTTGCCAAGGTCGTGAAGAACATCCAGGAATGGAACGGCGAGTTCCTGCCGGAGAGCGTCGCGACGCCGGTGTACAAGGTGTGGCGGATGAAGTGCAACGACGGCGTGAACCTGAAGGCGATCGTCGAGCGGCAAACGCTGACGCCCGAGGAGAAGTCGGCGCTGCTCGACAAGCTCGCGGAAGCGATTGACGAGATGACAAAGACGTACGGTTCGGCCGAGACGCCGTGGGGCGAAATCTATCGCGTGGGACGCGGCGGCGTGTATTTCCCCGCGCCCGGCGCGGACTTCGGCGGGTCGACGGACGGAATCAACATGTCCGAGACGTTGTTCGATGTGCGGAGCAGCGTGGACAAGGAGAACCCCGGGAAGTACGTCGCCGACGACGGGTCGCAAACCACGATGCTGATGTTTTTCAGCGCGGACGGCGTGGAGTCGTACACGCTATGCCCGTGGGGCCAAAGCGGCGATCCGGCGTCGAAGCACTATATGGACCAGGGCGAACAGCTCTATGGCAAGCGCATCATGAAACCGACGTGGTGGAAGAAGGAAGATTTGCTCGCCGACCCGCAAAACGTCGAATCGGAACTGACCCTGGAACTTCCGTGACAGCCGCCGTGGATTCGCTCGATATACTCGCACAGGTCATCCGCGACCATTACGATTTGGGCCGCGTCGATAAACCGACGGTCATGCCCGCGGCGCACCAGCGGCGGCACCGGAAACTCATCGTCAATACGGCGATTGGGCAGTTCCTGTGCAAGACGTACAAGCGCGATCCGTTCGTGCTGGACGCGCTGCGGTTTCAGCACCGGTTGAGCGATCACCTCGCGACGAGCGGGATTCCAGTCGCCAAGATTCAGCGGACCAGCAAGGGCACGCGCATCGTCGAGATGAACACGTGGGCGCTCGAGCTGCAGGAATTCGTCGAAGGCGAACCGATGCTCGTGTCGAAGGAAACGCTGGCGATTTCGGCGGAGACGCTGGGGAAGTTTCACCAGGTGTGCCGCGACTTTCCGCGGCCCGAGCGCGACACCACGATGTGGCGGTTCAGCGAGGTGCCGCGCCAGGCGTTCGCGACGTTGTACGGTTTGGCGAAGCAAGAGGGCAACGTCGACGCCGTCAACCAGCACTGCAATCGGATCGCGCTGTTCTTGCGCGATGCGGGCGAGGCCCTGAGCCTGGACAATCGCGGGCGCTTCGAGACGGGGCTCATCCACGGCGATTGGCATAGCGGCAATCTGATTTTCAAAGGCCATCGATTGAGCGCGGTGGTCGATCTCGAGTTTGCCGGCGACGGGTGCTATCTCGAAGACCTGAGCTACGCCATTTCGAATCTGTGCGTGCGCACGACCATGCGGCCGGAACGTCTCGCGAAGCGCGTCGACGAATTGCTCGATCATTATCAGCGGTATCGGACGCTTTCGTATTACGAGGAGGCGGCGCTGTACTACGCCGTTGGCGTCAAGCACATCGCGACGGTCTCCTTCCAGATTCAGCAGCAAGGCTCCGTCGTGGCCGGCCATTCGGCGGCCGAATGGATGGAGCGGCTCGCCACCCAGGTGGGCTGGCTCGCCGAACGCGCGCAGAAGGTGCGATTCGGGAAGTAGCGGCGCACCGGAGCGACGGCGGCTCGCGCGGACCACACGGATCGCGTGTGGACGATGTGGGGTGCGGCGGCAACGACGCCGCTTTGGCTGTTCGTGAAATCGAGCGCGTTCCCAAATCGAAATTTGTGAACGAGGCCAAACTTCACACAGATCGCCGATGACTCCAGCGGCTGAATTTTCAGGAGGGGTTTCATCTCTCGCGCCCGGCGCCAGTCTTCCCACAGTTCCTCGCTATGCTGCGCTGCCCATTCGACGACAAGCCCCGCAGCACGAGGTGGCAGTGAACCGGCAAAAATCGACAAGGTTTCAATTGCTATCGAAGCCGTGTGTCCGCCGTACTCCGCGTGAAAATGGGGCGGATTGTCGTCATCGTAGTACATCTTCACGACGATACCGAAGAAGCGGCTGATCTCAGGCACCCGCGTGGTCGTGATCCAGCAATGGGAACACCTCTGCTGGCTGCTTCCCGGTGACCTTCAAATACAGTGAGTCGGGGCACAGGTCAACGTCTTTGCCCCAGACCAACTCGCCTGAAGTCCCAATACCAACTTGCTCGAAATTCTCCCGGTCCCGCCAAGCGGAAAAGACACCCTTACCGGCGAGGTCCGCCAAGTCCACAACCCCGCGCGTGCCATCGTCAAACGTCAGATCTATCCTGTACCCGTCAAGCACTTCGACTTTCGAGACTCTTGGCATCGCCGGCCTCCTTGCGACGCGAAGCTAACGCGCGGCACCACGCCAAATGCAAAACCAACAGTATAACTCTGCAACATGCGTGGGCATTGATCAAGTCAAAATGCCTGCGCACGGCTGTCCGCACCCGGTTTCTATACCGGGTGGAACTCAAAGCAATGGAATCCTGCCGAGAATACGCCCGCTGTGGAACGCGGGACCGCTACGGGCACACAGGGAGTTCTTGCGCTATCGCGCTGCTATCCCTGTGCGCCATTCGCCCAGTCCACGGATTGCCCCAAACGGTAAAACCGTAAGGCAATCAATCTGCTACTACCGGCCAGGCGGACTGGTCTGACATTACGAGGATTGAATGCGGCAGCCCGGCACGAGTAAACCTTTGAGCGCGTGGCGGGAGGATTTTTCACGCGAACACCCTGTATAGACCGGAAACTATGGAACTTGATGTGGCGCAACGAATACCACACGTCGTTGCTGTTCGCGTGAAAAATCCGCGATAGGATGCCTTCGTGAGCAAGCACGGGCAGACTCCGGACAAGGTCAAGGCTGCCGCGAAATTGAAATGCATTCGCTGTCGGGGAGAAATGAAGTTGGGCGCAACACCCTTCCATATCGACCGCAGGGCCTGTCACATCACGCTGGATGCCGTCCCCGCCCGGGTGTGTGAACAATGCGGCGAAGCCTACTTCGAAGAAAAGGAAGTGGACGCCATCCAGGAACTTGTCAAGACCGTCGAAGAAAAGGCCGGCGCTCTGGCCGCCGCCCCGTGAGTCGTCTACCCTCGACCCTCGTACCCGACTGAATGGAACGCCTCGCACTCCGAGTCGGCTGACTCGCCGAAAAGCCCCGCCGAAGTGATGTAACTGTTCCATTTTCGCGAGGCATGGCTCTTGCCGAGTTGGCGTGTTTTCGTGCGCTGAATTCAGATCGCTCGGCAATCGGCTCGGCAGGAGCCTCGCCCCGCCCAAGCTGATCGGTATCTTGTCTCCATGCGCAACGTGCGGCCTTGACAAGAACCCACCCTTGTGCTATATTTGCATTATGACGCAAGTATGCAATATTGGAATGACGAGTTGCTGCGGACTGTCGGAAGTGCTTAACCCATTGCTGTTTAAGGCGCTTTGCGAGCCGATGCGGGTGGGGTTGTTGGCGCGGTTGACGCAGATGCCGCAACCGGCGACGGTGTCGCAGATTGCCGCGTGCTGCCCCATCGATCTGTCGGTGGTGTCGCGGCACCTGGCGGTTCTGCGGGACTGCGGGATATTGAAAGCAGAGAAGCGGGGGAAGGAAGTTTTCTATTCGGTGCGGTACAACGAACTGGCGGCGACGCTGCGCGCGATGGCGGAGGCCATCGAGCAATGCTGCCCACAGGAGGATTCCCATGAGCGATGCTGCAACGCTTGATACGCAGGACAAGGTGCGCGCGGAAGTATCGAAATCGTACGCGCGGGCAATCGAGAAGACGAAAGCGAGCGAGGGCTGCTGCGGCCAGACGGCGTGCTGCGGTTCGTCAAGCGCGGCGACCACGAATGTCGAGGCGATAGGCTATCGCATTGACGAGGTCGCGGAATTGCCCACGGACGCCGTGGTGAGTTCGTTCGGGTGCGGGAACCCGCTGGCATTCAGCGGGGTGAAAGAGGGCGACACGGTGCTCGACCTGGGCTCTGGCGCGGGCCTCGATCTGTTGATCGCGCGGAAGAAGGTCGGCGAGACGGGGCGCGTGATCGGCGTGGACATGACGGACGCGATGATCGAGCGGGCGCGGGGCAACATCGCCAAACTGGGTTACACAAACGTCGAGGTGCGCAAGGGGATTATCGAAAAGATGCCGGTGGAATCGGGCACGGTGGATTGGGTGATCTCGAACTGCGTAATCAACCTGTCGCCGGACAAACCGCGCGTGTTCGCGGAGATCGCTCGCGTGTTGAAGCCGGGCGGGCAGATGAGCGTATCGGACATCGTCGCGAACGATCTGCCGTGGTGGGCGCGCAAGAGCATGTCGTTGTATGCGTCGTGCATCGGCGGCGCAATCAGCGAGGAGGCGTACATCGCGGGATTGCGGCAAGCGGGCCTCACGAACGTTGAGGTGAAGGAGCGGCTGGTCTACGACCGCGATCAAATCGATATGTTTATCGCGGACATGCTGCCCAAATTCCTGGGCCCGACGGCGTGCGTACTGCAGGGACTCGTGCAACCGATCCTGTCGCGCATTGGCGCGCGTATCGCCGGGAACATATGGAGCGCGAAGTTCGCTGCGGCCAAGCCCGCGTAACTTCGGCGTTTCGGCGAATGTTGCAGCGGGACCTGTGCGGCGCGGCGGGAGAGGAATCCCGTCGCCACGGCGACGTGAATTACGGCGCCACCGCGAACGATGCTAGAAACCGGCCTGCCGGCTTACGTCGCCGCTTGTAATTTCCGATAGCTTGTTCGGGTCCCAGATTGTCGCGCCGATGTAACGTTCGGGACCGGTTTCCTCGTCGCTGATGTAGTAGGTCGTCACGAGTTTGCCGTCGGGGCGCACGACGCTGCGCACGTAGCCGATATCGCGGTCCGTGCCGTCTTCGCGCAAGACGATTTGCGGGCCCCAAGTCTTTCCATTGTCGCTGCTCAACCGCGCGCGGATGCTGTAGGGATACGCGCGGAATCCGTACGTGAGGCATAGGCGCCCGTCCGATAGCTTGTTCAGCATCGGCGGATTGCCCTCGCCCAGGTATTCGACGGGGTCCTTCTCCTGCGTCCACGTCCTGCCGTTGTCCGCACTGCGCCACTGCGTCATCCAGCGGAACGTGCCGTTGCGCCGGCGCAGCGTTGTCAGTAATTCGTTATCCGAAATGCGCAGCGTTGACGGCATGATCGCAAACCCGTCCGGTTCCGGCCCGATGTCCCCTACTTTTTCCCATGTCACGCCGCCGTCCGTCGTGCGCGCGCAGATGACGCGGCCTTCGCGTTTGTTCTCCTTTGAAACGGTCAGGAAGATGTGCGCGTCGCGCTTGCCGTTCACGATATAGTCCGTGCGCGCGGCGGTGCCGGGCGCTCCGAAGTTTGGCAGCTTGTACGGCCCGCTCCATGTCTTGCCGCGATCGTAGGAGTACTCGAACCGCGAGTTGCCCGAGTTGATGCTTTCCATTCGCAGCGTCATCGCGAAATCGGGATGCGTGAAGTCGATCGGGTCCTTCAATTCCATCAGCGCCGGAATTTTCAGACCCGGCGTTTCCGTGCCGTGCAAGGCGTTGCCGCGCGGGATGAGAAACCCCTTCTCGGCGGGGTGCTCATGCGTCCACGTCACGCCGCCATCGACGCTGCGCGCGAGCCAATGTTCCTCGGGCTTCTCGCGATCGATATGGTGCCGCGTCGCGCCGAGGTCTTTGTAGTACCCGCGCCCGTACCCGACGAGAATCTCGTCGCCCCAAATCCACATCCCGTGGTTCGCCGGCCACCCGCCAAACCGCCCCTTCTCGTAATACACCTTCACGTGCTGCGCGTCATCCGCGCGCAACATCGGCTCGCCGGGGAGTTCGGCAAAAAACGTCATTGCGACAACTATCGAGATCATAGCGTCCAATCCTTTTCAAGTTTTTCCACAGGGTGGACCGTCATTCTGTAAACTTCCGATTGGCGAGTCAACGGCGTAAATCGACCGCGTCACGGCAGTCTCGAATTGGCAATGTAGCAGACGCGCTCCAGTGCACCACAAAGACTAACTCGCCCATTGCGTCGCTTGGGTTTGAACGGATTGAATTCGACGGCTATAACACGCGGCGGCGCTTACCGCGTCGCGAGGAGCCACCCAATGTCAAAGCCACCCAGTTGGCGCGCGTCCACGGTGCTCGTGGTGGCGCTGAGCCTGTCGATCGGCTGGAGCGTGCGCGGGAATTTCGGGCACGAATACGGGGCGATGCTGATGGGCGTGATGGCGGCGCTGGCCGAAAGCACTTTGTCCTGGTTACTGCGTTGAGTCCGCCCTCCCAAAGGTAAATGCCATCAACAATGCGCAATGGGTTCAAGTTACAGGTTTACTTCGCGGCATCACAGGCACCTCACGTATGGTGGCAAGCGGTCCTCATCGCCATACCGGTTGACTTTGCGGGCTTTGCAAGCTCGCACAAGACAACGTCGTTCCTGCACAGAATTCGAACGGGGAGACCGCATTCCAGTATGTTTGAGTCCGCACTCACAATGTATGGCGTCGCATTACGCATCGTGCGAGGTAAATGACGTTACCCATGGAACTATGGTCGCGGATATTCGGCGCTCGTCCCAAGACGGGGAAATCTGCTGCCGACGATGCGGATTCCCTCTATGCCGAATTTTCCCGCGGCTTTTGTCACAGACCCGACGTGAACTTCGTCTCCGCCATGCAAGCTGAAAGTCAATTTGCGCTGCTGTCGTGGCTGCATCCGTCCACGCCCTGCGCTCTCTCGAAAGCCTTCGTGAAACTTGGAGTCGACGTTACGCGCGGCGGGCTCAACATCTGGGAACAGCCCTATATCGAGATGATGCATGTCGGCGGTTGGGACAATGGAGGACTCCCGCCGCAGTCAAGCCTCGACGCCCTGGCGACCCTCGCACACGTGTTGGGGATACGAATTAAGTTGTTCTACCGTCCCGCGCCGGAAGCGGAGGTCATGGTCATGGAGTGGGACCCGATTGCACCAACAGATTGATCGCTCGCCCAGTTGGCGTGCGTCCACGCTGATTGCCGTCGCGCTGAGCCTGTCGATCGGCTGGGGCGTGCGCGGCAACTTCGGGCACGAATACGGCGCGATGCTGCCGGGCGTAATGGCGGCGATGGCGGCGTGCATCTTGTCCGGGCGCGAGGACTGGCTCGCGCGCGCGCCCTACTTTGCGTTCTTCGGCGCGCTCGGTTGGGCGTTCGGCGGATCGATGTCGTACATGAAGGTCGTCAGCTACACGGAGAGCGGACACTGGCCTTCGCAGATGTACGGGTTCTTCGGCCTGTTCGCGGGCGGGTTCCTGTGGGCGGCGATGGGCGGCGCGGGCACGTCGTACGCGGCCGTCGAGGACCGCGATCGCATTACGCAACTGTTCAAACCGTTGTGCTGGGTGCTTGCGGCGTGGGCGCTGTTCATCTACTTCGGTTGGGTCGCGATCATGGGTTCGTTCGGGCTCGAGGTCCAGGAACTCGTCGAGCGCGGCATCGAACGCGAGTTGCGCCAGAACGATCCCTTCTACTGGCTCGACACGGATTGGGTTCAGGCCTTCGTCGCGCTCGTGGCGCTTTGCGCGTTCGATCTGTGGGACCGGCGCTTCGCGAAGGCGTGGCTGCTCGCGACGCTCGCGGGTGCGGGGGCAATAGCCGGGTGGTTAGTGCAACTCGCATTGGCAAAAACCGCAATTCTCGCGATGGTCCTTCCGAGCATCGTTCGTTTCCAGGGCGACCTGTCGATCACGAACCCGGAAACCAACCAGCCCTTCGATCCCGCGAACATGGTCACCAACTGGCCCACGGTGTTCGGAGAGGGCGCATACGCGGGCGTGGTCATCGGCCTGCTCATCGGCGCGGGCATCTACTTCGCGAAGTCCGGCCAATGGCGATCCGGTGCGTCGCTGCTCGTGCACATGGCCGTTGGCTGGCTCGTCGTGTTCCTCGTGTTTCCCGTACTGCTCGGCGTCCGTATGACGCCGCCGCGCAACGACAACTGGGCCGGCGTCGCCGGCGTGTGGCTCGGCATGGCAGTGTACATGTACCGCAATGGCCGCACGCCCGTCATCGTCGGCTCGCTCGTCACCGGCATCATTGGCGGGTTCGGCATCGCATTCACGCAACTCATCAAACTCATGCTCATGGCGCCGGGCAATGCGAACCGCCTATCCGATTTGCCGCCGGAGGCCGCCGCGCCAATCGTCAAATCGTGGGAACACTGGCAACAGGCCAACTGGCACAGCATTGCCATCGAACAGGGCGCGGGCATTATTTACGGGATCGGCGTCGCCGTCGCCGTCGCCATGCTCGCGACGCGCGTCGCGCCGGTGCAAAACGAACCGCGCACGCGCCGGTGGACGGAAGTCTTCTCCGTCGCGTTTGTGCTGTGCGGCATCACGTACCTCAGCATGATCAAGCTCGTCGCCGAATACACGAAGGAGCGCGCCGGCGGATTCGTCGAAGTGCCGATGCGGATGAAGGCGCCGCTGTTCGAGGGCCTCGAATTCTCCAGCCGGACCTGGTTCAATTTCTTCTTCGCGCTCTACGCGCTCTGCGTGATCGCGCTGCTTGTCGTTCACCTGCGGCGGCGCATCCCGCTCGTACCCGAAAGCTGGCTCGGCAAAGCCCAACTGCTCTATATCGTCTTCGTGTGGATCGTCGTGGCCTTCAACCAGACCAAGGCGCAGGCCGCATTCCACGAACAACGCCTCGGCACCGAAGGGGTCATCTTCCTCAACGCCGTCATCGTTACATTCCTCATCGCTGTCCTTCCACGCACAAAACTTACCGGGTGGGGCGAGGCTCCGTCCGAGCCGCGCGGGTGGGACGATTCGCCCCAGCAAACGTCCGAGCCGCACGCTACCCAAACCTTCCCACGCCTCCTCCGCCGCACACTCCTCGCCGGCCTTGCCACGGCCACAGTCTGCACCTTTGGTTTCGCCGGCGTCACCCGCGCGGTCTACGGCGACAAGTCCCTCCATGCCGGCCACAAAGGATTTCGCTTCGGCCCGCAAACCGAATGGCGCCTCTACCCCGTCCTTCGCGACAAGGACCATAGGTAGCGAAGTAGTCAGGAAGCGAGGAAGTTAGGGAGCAAGACGAGGTCTTCTCGTTTTGACTACCTGCAATGGTGTCGCACCTCCTCACGGTCAGATTCCACACTGACGGATAAACGAAAGTGGCATTTTTGGCGAATAATCCGCGAATGCTCATTGCGCGCAGCGTGTTGACGGCGGCTCGACTCCTTCGCTACGGTAGTGGCGGTGCATCCGTGATCGAACCGAATGAAAGGGCTGAATATGCGTACGCTTCGGCTTTTGGCCTGTTTCGCGCTCATAACCACCAGTGCGCTCTCCCAGGAAGACCGGACCCAGATTACGACCGGGTCCCAACGCGACGTCGACCCCATGATCTCGCCGGACGGCAACTCGCTTGCGTTCGCGAGCAATCGCACCGGGCACTTCAACATCTTCGTGTTCAGTTACAAAACCGCCGGCACCCTGCAGCTTACCCAGAGCGATAAGGACGACCGGTACCCAAATTGGTCGGCGGACGGCAAGAAGGTCGTCTTCGGATCGGACCGGACGGGTAAGAGCGATATCTATGAAACCAGCCACGACGGGTCGTCGGGTTTCCTGCAACTCACCGACTCGCCGTTGCTCGAGGAGTACCCCAGCTACCCGAGCGACCGCCGCGGGCTGCTCTACGCGCGCGCCGCCACGAAAAGCGTCATTAATCGCAAGATGCAGGTGGTGCTCTCGGATTCCCTCCCGGCGTCGACGAACGCGGTGGTCCTTGCCGAAGGCGACCAGCCCCGGTTTTCGCCGAACGGTTCGCGCATTGCCTTCGTGTCGCACCGGACGAAAAACGACGACATCTGGACGATGACGAGGGAAGGCTCTTCGCAGACCCAGCTCACAACGGACGACAAGGACGACACCGATCCGTTCTACTCCCCTGACGGCCGGCGCATCGTGTTCGCGTCCAAACGCACCGGGAACTACGACATTTGGGTGATGGACTCCGACGGCGGCAACCAGCGGCAGCTCACCTTTGATAGCGCCGACGAGACCCAACCGTGCTGGAGTATCGGGGGCTACATCTACTACACCCACAAGGTGAGTGAAACCGTATCCAACATCTATCGTATTAAGGCGCCGAGATAGCCGGGACGGGGTTCGGCGGCTGACGGATTCGGGCATCGGTTCTAACCCCAGATATAGTACTGCCTTTCGCTTGACACGCTAGACGTAGATACATACACTACGCTGGGAACGGGGTGACCTCTCCCCAGTCTTTGGAGCAATCGACAACGACAGGAGACCGCTGCCCAGTGTCTTTCTACACGCGCAGGATTTCCTGCGGGGGCCTTCTTGTAGCGCTCGCCCTCGCATCGGGGTGTTCCACCACCCAAAACAAAGTCCACCAATTCAGCCCGGTGCCGACCGCGAAGGTTGGCTCCCAGGAACTCGGCCCCGCCACCGCGAAAAACGCATCCGACCTGTTGCGCGCGGCAAACGAGGAATGGGCCAAGGGCAACGAGGCCCAGCGCCTCGGGGACCAAAAAGCCGCTTTGCTCCATTACAGCCGCATGTTGCAGTACATGAGCGACGCGGACCTGAATCCGGCGGTATTCAGCGGGCTTCGGGACGAGTTCGAGCGCATTCTCAGTTCGAACCCTGAATCGGCCGACCTGTTTGAGCGCGATCACCCGGAGTTCAACAAGGAACTCGCCAACCGCACCGGGCGCGGCGAGCTTTTCATCGGCAACGTCATTGCGCAACAGCGCGTCATTGCGGAGATCGAGGACATCAAACGCCGGTACCCGAAAAACTTCCAGGCCGGCCTTGATCGCAGTTGGCAATACCGGCCCTTTATCGAACAGCAATTGGCGGCCGCCGGGCTTCCGAAAGATCTGGTCTGGCTTGCGATGGTCGAGAGTCTGTTTCAGCCCACGGTCGTTTCGCGCGTGGGCGCGACGGGCATGTGGCAGTTCATGCCGAGCACGGGCCGCCGGTACGGCCTGCGGATAGACCAGTACGTCGACGAGCGTAGGGATTGGGAGAAGGCCACGCGCGCCGCGGTCGCCTATCTGGGCGACTTGTACGACTTTCACAACGGCGCGTGGCCGCTCGCGGTCGCGTCGTACAACATGGGCGAAGGCGGCATCTCGCGCATGGTCGCCATGAACGGCGGCGAACGCGATATCTGGCGTCTCATGGAAACGCCGCCGGCGTCTGATCACATGCCTGAGGAGACCAAGAAGTTCTTCCCCAAGCTGGTCGCCTACACGGTGGTTGCGTCCAGCCCTGCGATGTATGGGTTCAAGAGCAATCCCGTGCAGCGTGAAGCCACGACGCGCGTCACCGTGAATGGCTCGTACAGCCTCGCCTCGCTCGAGCGCGCGGCCGGACTGCACGCGGGCACACTGAAGCAATTGAACCCCGCTCTCGTCCGTGGCGTCACGCCGCCGGGCGAGTACACGATCGTCGTTCCGGCCGTGCACAACGAAACGGTCACCGTGGCCCTCGCGACGCTTGTGAAACAACCCAAACAGAGCGTAGCTGCCGTCGAGGGCCGCACGTTCCATGTCGTGAAGAAGGGCGAGACAATCGCGCAGATTGCCCGGAAATACGGCGTCGAGCAGAAGGACATCGTGGCGGCGAACAAGATTCGCATTGCGAGCCGCATTCCCGCGGGCAAGAAACTGTTGATTCCCACCGACGGCCACTCGGACGACGCTGCCGATTCCGCTCCGCCGCCGGCCGCTCCGGACGCGGCGCCCGCGCCGAAGCCCGACGAGCCCGCGCCGAAGCAGGCGCCGCCGCGGACGTATCGCGTGAAGAAGGGCGACACGCTCTACAAGATCGCGATGGACAACGGCGTTTCGCTCGATGCGCTGCAAGCGGCAAACAAACTCGACAAGCACGCGCGCATCCACGTGAATCAGGAACTGTCGATTCCGGGGACCGGCGCCGCCACCACCGAAAGCGAACCGCCGGCGCCGCGTACGGAGCCGGCCACGCACGTGGTCGCCAAGGGCGAGACGCTGGGGGTCATCGCGCGGAAGTACGACGTTCGTGTCAGCGATATCAAGGACTCCAATAATCTCACGTCGTCGACGATACAGATCGGTGACAAATTGATCATAGCGCGCGCCAGCTCGGGCGCGGCGCCGGTCCCGGAAAAGTCCGCGACGGGAACGACGATGGCCGATCCGCCATCGGAGGAACCCAAGCCCGCGGCGAAGACAGTCGAGCTCGATGGCGTTTACACCGTCGTTTCGGGTGACACGCTCTCCGGAATTGCCGCGAAGCACAAGATGAAACTGAGCGAACTTCGCAACGCAAACGGACTCGAGGCCGACGCGCCCATCAAGGTCGGCCAAAAGCTCAAAGTCCGCGGCAGCACAGCGGCGCCGGATACGAAAACCGAGGTCGCGGTTGCGCAACCAACGCCAAAGGCTGACACGGAAAAGGCGGTTGGCGTCAAGATGCACACGGTCGAGAAAGGCCAGACGCTTTCGTCGATTGCGGGGCGCTACGGCGTGAAGGTGTCCGAACTCGTGGCGTGGAACGACCTCGGCGACAAGGCCCTCATCCATATTGGCCAGAAGCTGATCGTGTCAACGCCGAAGGTCCCCGCGAAGCAGGCATCCGGTCCGCCACCGGCCGCATCGAAACCCGAAGGCAACAAGACGATCCATAAAGTCACCGAGGGGCAAAGCCCGGCCTCGATCGCCAGGCGTTACGGCGTCAAGGTCAGCGACGTGTTCGCGTGGAACGCGTGGGAGAAGGACCACATCCTGCACATCGGGGACGAGGTCGTCATCTATACCAAGTAGCGGTCCTAAACCAATCGGGCGCGCCGAATTGACGGGGGTTGTTCGCGTGCCTATGCTCATGGGGGCGCCGCGCCGGCGGTGCAGGGGAGTCCCAATATGGCCGACTGGATTCTGGGCGTAGGACACCAAAAAAGCATCCGCGACATCGTCGATATTGCCGAGAGAGAAGTTGTCGAAAAGGAAGGTCAGCCGCGCAAGATAACGTTGCGGTCGAACGCCGTCGAGATTGTCGCCGACCGGACCGAATACACCGGTCCCTGGAAGCATTTTGTGCTCCGCGCGCACGCCAAAGGCCATGCGCTTGAGTGCATGGAAAAGATCGCCAAGGACTTCTCGCCGGACTGCGAACTCGTGGTGGACGACGGGTGGCACCTCCTCCGCTTTCCCGGACAACACGCGACGAACCCGAAACGCGGCTACGAAGCCCTCGATACGTACTCCGGCATGTTGCAGTTCCCGGAGGTGTGGCACATTCGCGGCGAGAACTACCGCGTCGACCATATCAGCTCGGAACTGCTGTTCAAGGCGCTCGTCGAGTACAAGGCGAGCGACGTACACCTGAGCCCCGGCGAGCAGGCCATGTTTCGCGTGGACGGCGAAATCGCGCCGTCGGAAATCTTCGGCGTATTGTCCGCGCCGCAGATTCTCGCGCTCATCCACGAGATCGCGGCGGAGAAGGACTGGAAGGAATTCCAGGAGACGAAGCAGGCCAGCTTCAACTTTCACCAGGCGGGCCTTGGCTATTCGCGCGTGTCGTGTTTCGTCACGTCGGGCGCGCCGCACCTCACCTTCCGCTATCTGCCGGAAAAAATCCCGTCGTTCGAGGAACTGCACGTGCCCGTCGAGTTGATGACGCAGCTTGCCGAACTGCACCACGGCCTCGTACTGCTCGTCGGCATGACCGGCTCCGGCAAATCGACCACCGTGGCGGCGCTTGTCGATTACATCAATGCGCACCACACGTCGCACATTCTGACGATCGAAAACCCGGTCGAATACGTCCACCACAACAAGATGGCGCTCATTTCCCAGCGCGGCCTCGGCATCGACGTCGCGACATTCGGCCTTGCGGTCACAGGCGCGCTGCGCCACGATCCGGATGTCATCGTCATCGGCGAAATGCGCGACCCCGACACCATCCGGTCCGCGATCAACGCAGCCGCCACCGGCCACCTCGTGATCAGCACGCTTCACTCGAACACCGCGTACGAGGTCGTGAACCGCATCGTCAGCTTCTTCGATCCCGTCGAACGCGACCTGGTGAAGCTGCAAATCCGCGACTGCCTGCGCTGCGTCATCTGCCAGCGGCTCGTGCCCAAGATCGGGGGCGGGCGCCTGCCCACCATCGAAGTCCTGTTTAACGACATCAAAGCCATCAACGACTCGATCCTCGAAGGGGACAGCGACGGCGTTCGCATCGGCATGCAGCAGACCACGTCCCGTTCGTGGATATTCGAGCGCTACCTTCACGCCATGCACAAGGACGGAAAAATCACGCTCGAAAATGCGCAGAAATTCTGCACCGACCAAAGCATCTTCGACCAAATGATGATGGGGACCTACAGCATCCCGCGCCTCGACTCGATCAAGCACATGGGCGCGCAGAAGTAGTCCCGCTTCCGGTCCTCCAAATACGCCTACTACTTAGCCCACGGCGTTGCACTGCGGGCCGCGGAATGCTCGACCACCAACCACTCGGTGCGGCGTAGCCACCACCAGATTACGGCGGGATTCGGGTACCGGGTTCCGGAGGGAACGGGAGTCGGGTCTATCGGGTCTGCCGGGTCTGTCGGGTCTGTTGGGTCTATCGGGTGCCTGGTTTCGCACGGTTTTCTCGGCGCGGCGGTTCGAGATACGGGCACGGATTCACGCGATCGAATTTGAGTCGTGCAAGTCGCGCGGACAGTTCGGACGGCATGGCGGCATTTTGCAGCTCGACGAAATCCTGCAACGCCTTAACGACCGTCCAAGAAAGAAACACAACTACCGAACTCCCCGAGAAGTCTTCAGGGAAGCATGCCGTGCACTTGATAGTTGAATCCGCATGCGAAACGACCTCTATTTGATTGACATAATTAACTAACAAATGCAAAAACTGTGAAAAAATCAAAGCATCGAACGGGACGTGCAAAGATCACAGAGTCGGCGGCAGTGGCAAAAGGTGGTGGGGCAGGAACTGTTGTTGGGCACCGACTTGATACGGTGAACGGGCGAAACACGGTTGCAACAGATATATGGGCGGTAAGCCAGTGCGCTACTTGTCGAAGGCCAAGAAGGGCCGGCAGGGGGCTTGCGGATGCGATATTGATATGATATCATTCTGATAACGTGGGTTGACGCGAAGGCGCGTATGGACTCGCAGGAGGGTTGTGTCATGACTCAGGAACGGTTGCGTACCGTGCAGAGCGGTTGGGGCATGCTGCCCCTCGCATTGTTGATTTGGATAGTGGTCATTCCGGCGGCGTTCGTTGGGGGGATCATGGCGGGGTCCGCGCCGCTGGTGGTGATCGCGGTGCTGCTGTTCGCTGCGAACCTCGTCGTGTCGCTCGGGTTCTTCGCGCTCCAGCCGAACGAGGCCCGGGTGTTGGTGCTATTTGGCGAATACCGCGGAACGGTCCGCGCGGAAGGGTTTCATTGGACTAACCCCTTCAGCGTGAAGCGCGGCGGCGTCACGACCGTGCCCAGCGAGAAGCACTCCGGCCAGGCGCAGGTAGTCTCGAAGCCGAACCGTTATGTCGTTTCGCTGCGCGCGCGGAACTTCGAGACGCAACGGCTCAAGGTGAACGATCAGCGCGGCAACCCCATCGAAATCGCGGCGGTCATCGTATGGCGCGTGCGCGACACCGCGCAGGCGATCTTCGACGTGGACGACTACGAGAACTACGTGAAGGTGCAGAGCGAGACGGGGCTGCGGCACCTTGCGAACTGCTATCCCTACGATCATTCGGGCGACAGCCCCGCCGAGGAGACGACGTTGCGCGACAGCAAGGACGTCGTGAGCGCGGCGCTGCAGCGCGAGCTTCAGGAGCGGTTGAACAAGGCCGGCGTGGAGGTCGACGAAGCGCGCCTCACGCACCTCGCGTACGCGCCGGAAATCGCGAATGCGATGCTCCGCCGGCAACAGGCCGAGGCGATCATCGCCGCACGCCAGAAGATCGTGCACGGCGCGGTCAGCATGGTGCAGATGGCCCTCACCGAACTCGACCAGCAAAACATCGTCCAGCTCGACGAAGAACGCAAGGCGGCCATGGTCGGAAATCTTCTCGTCGTCCTCTGCGCGGAACACGACGTCGAACCCATCGTCAACGCCGGGACGTTGTATCACTGACGGCATTGGTGCGTTTGGGACAACAAGTAGATTCGGATACCAGGGAAGTCATGGCGAACGTCAATCCACATCCCCCTAAATCCCCCTTCAAAGGGGGACTTAAGAAGAGGCCCATGGCCCCCTTCAAAGGGGGAGCTAAGGAGAGGCCGATGGCCCCCTTCAAAGGGGGACTGAATTCAGTGCCAACGACGTCCAACTGCAATTCTGTAAGTCCCCCTTTGAAGGGGGATTCAGGGGGATGTAGTCGCGTATTGAGACTGCACTAACGGACTCCAGACCGATGGCGGCGAAAAAAGAATTTCTGTTGCGCATCGATCCGGCCCTGTGGAACGAACTCCAAGCCTGGGCCGCCGACGAACTGCGCAGCGTCAACGGACAGATCGAGTACATCCTCCGCAATGCCATCGCGCGCCGGCGCGGCGGTAAAGACACCGTCGGCGACAGTGCGCAGGAGCCGTCGGCCAGTCCGGAGAATTCCAGATAGACGAGCGTTGACCTTTACCAAGAATCAAAGTAGAGCTTTTCAAGGCTGCGTTGCCACGCAGAGCTTGGTAACGAGAACGAAGGTCGTGTCTGGAATGCGAGTGCTGGGTAACGAGAACGAAGGTCGTGTCTGGAATGCGAGAGCTTGGCAACGAGAACCAAGGTCGTGGCTGGAATGCGCCTATCCATGACCAATTATTCATTCGTCCGATACTTCCTTCAGCTTACCTCTTTGCTTTAGTTCGTTTCTTTCACTTTCGGACAGCGGAATTGCCGCGCTATCGTAAATAAATCGCTCGGGTAAGGGTTCGGCGCCGTTGGCGTCGGAGTTGGAAGTCGGTTCGGGTGGGGTTTCACCGGGCTACGCCCGCGGCCTTGTTGATGGCCGCAGCAATTTCGTCCAAAGAAATGTCGCCGGTAATTATTCCGGATGTGCTGATGCCGTCATTGATGATTGGCGCGCTGAGGACGACGCCCTTGTAGACGATGGCCATTTTCCTGCCTTTGGCGCCGCTGGTGCGTTCGTAGAGTTTTTCCCCGGCCTCCGGTTTGATGCCGAAGGCAATGCAAGGCTCGCCTGTCTGATCGTCGACACGCACTGCGGCGTCGGTCATGTCAGCTTCCGTCAGCCAGATGTCGTCCGCCAGCGCCATTGTCGCATCAGGATCGTTCTTCGTCGGCGCGGGGGTGCGCGGTTTGCCTTCCGCGTCCGCGCCTTCGAGGACGAGGCGGAACTGGAGGAGCGGCGCGGTGGTATTTGTTTCAGCGCCGGGTACTGCTTCGGGTAAGGCTGATTCAGCGGGTGAAGGCGTAGCTGGAGCGTCGGACGCTTGCGCCTCGGATGGTTGTTCCTGTAGTTCGGTCAGCGCGCGCTCGGAATCGATGCGAGTTTCCGGAATTCCCCGAAGTTTATCCAGAAACTCCTTTGCACGTGGATCTTTATTCTCGGCCAGGGTGAGGGCTGCGCGTAACTGCAACTTTGCCATGTATATTTTGTCGTCGCGCAGTAGTCCGTACAACATGTCCAATGCGGCGGGTGAATGGATTTTGCACAGTGCAAGAACGATTCGTGCCCAAGCGGTGTTTTCGCCGATAGCAGATTGTTGGGCCGACTTGACGTATACGCCTCGTAGAGCGTCAAAAGCGTCAGGCGTACCTATTTGGACAATTGACGTGGCGGCTGCAGTTTGGACGCTGCCTTCGTCAAACTGTAATGCATCCGAGAGTGGGCCAATCGCAGCGGGATCGTTGATTTCGCCCAAGGCCTCGGCAACGGCCAAGCGCACTTCCCTTTGGGGATCGGTGCGAAGCGCAGCTACGAGCGCATCACTCGCTTGTGCGCCGCCGATCTTACCGAGCGCTCGTGCCGCTTCCTCACGTGCGGGTGTCTCCGTCGCCTGATTTTTCAGCGTTTCCTCCAACACCGGCACGGCAGCGGGGTCTTTCAGGTCGCCCAGACTATTGACCGCGCTGATTTGCGTGTGTGGATCGATCCCTTTTTCCAATACGCTGACCAGAATAGGGACGGCGCGCGGGTCGCCGATTTCGCCGAGTGCGCCGGCCGCGGCCACGCGCACCTCGTAGCTCGAACTTTGCAGCGAACTGACGAGCACGTTGTAGGCGCGTTTTTCCTTCAGCTTTCCAAGCGCCCTTATGGCACTTGTTTGGCTCCCAGCCTGAATATTGGCGGCAATGCGGATCAACGGCTCGACCGCGCGCGGATCACCGATGTTGCCCAGCGCCTCGCAAATGCTTATGACCGTGTCGGAGCCTACGGTGTCGAGCAGAGTCACAAGTGGTTCGACGACGTCTAAGCCGCCAATCTGCGACAGTGCAGACGCGATGAAATTTAGACTGGCGGGCGATTCCGCCACGTCGGTAAACGGCAACGTCCTGTCAAGGTTCATGGCCGCTACCAGTGCAGGTATTGCTTTAGGTCCTATCGCCTCCCATCCCGAATTGCGGCCTACTGCAATGCGGAGCGCAATCTTTTCCTCGTCGTTGGACGGCTGCCACTTGCGTTTTTCAGAGGCACGGAGCAGTGGGCGTCCGCATATTCTCCGGATGAACATATTCTGGTCACGCATGCCCGCAATCAGCGCGGTTGTTCTCGATACGGTCGCGTCGGAGTTGTCAGGGAGCGAATCGAGTCCGATTGCCAGCCCCGCGGCGGCCCATGCCCGCACGTCTTTTTGCGCATCGCGCATGGCGTTGACCTGTGCTTGAACAACCTCCGTTCGGTTTAACAGCGCCGACATTTCCGCGGTGATTCTTCCAATTGGGTTGTTGCGGAACTGGGGTATGGCCAAGACCTTTGTCAGACCTGCGCGAACTCGCCAGTTGTCGTCGGCCATGGCGCGGGCAATGAGTTGCTGAAACGAATTGGTCTCGAGTGCTACGAATGCCTGCATCAAATCCGCGTTTGAATAGTCCGAAGTCATCACTTCCCATGGAAGTTGGTGGTCCGGAAGTCCGCGTTTTCCAGAGTCGACCAAGGGAATCTTGCCGAGCACGCCGATAATGACGTCTATCACTTCGGGATGCTTTAAGAAGACAAGGGCTTTAATGGCACCTCGCTGAACGCCCCAGTCTTCATCCGCGGCGGCGAGCTGCAAGATCGGCATGACTTGCTCCGGATCGAAGTGGGCCAGCGCTTTCGCCGCAACGTCGGCGGTTTCGCGATCTTCTTTTAACGCGGCGACGAGGTGTTTGATCGATTTGGGTTCTTTGAGATTTCCTAGCACTTCGGCGGCTGCAGATCGGACGCGTTTGTCTTCGTCTTTAAGCAACGGGACGATGAGTTGCCAAGCGCTTGGGGCTTTGGTTTCCGCGAGTTGCTGAATCGCGAGTTTGCGCAGCCACCAGTCCTTGTCCTGCAATTGACGCGCAAGTTCGGCTTGCTCGGGAGACAAGCTCAGCGGAATTCCGAGAAAAGACGTTGCTGGTGGCGGTTCGTCCGCGCGCTGCTCGCCGGATGCGACTTCTTCGTTGACCGACAGATTTTCATTATTCTTAGAATCGACAGGATTTGCCTCCGGTTGGTGTGCCTTGTAGTCTGGGGCATTGTCATGGGAAGCAATGTCAGGACTCGCGCTCGCTGGTGTGTCCTGCTTTCGATCTACTTCCGTATATGGGCTGATAACGAACTGTACAGGGTCGACGATTTCGGAGGTAGCATTTTTCATGGCGTCCGGATAATACTTCTTGAGTAGACCGAACGTATCTTTGTCCAGTTTGATGAGTTGGGCACTGACATCTCCAATCGCTATCCAGGGCTTGAGTCGAAGTGTGAAGACTATAACTCCACCATCTCGCGTATCTCGTGATACGCGAACGTCGCGGACACCTTCAATCTTTTCAGCTCGCCCTCTCACGTCTTGGACTAGCCGCGATCCATAAAGGTCTTCACCTTCAAATAGTAGTGGAGGCGTCTCTACGCCACCGCTGCGAGAGGCAGATTGATCACGACCACCTGCCTGATTGTCGAACGTATTTGAAATTTCGTTTAGTTCCCAAGGATTCATTTCGACAACTTCGGCGGGTCTTCCCTCCGCATTGATCACACGCGCTTTGATCGTGCCAATCGCTCCCTCCGCGCTATGCTTCTCTTCCTGACCGGTAGCCACTGGCGTGATCACTGGTATTTCTTGAGTCTCTTTTGGTTTAGGTGCGCTCTCAGGGATGGTAGTCTCATCCTTGGCGGCAAATAGTTGCGCACCGCCGATAAGCAGACTGGTCGAAAGTAGTCCCAGTAGCCAGCCCATGTGCCGCAGCCGCACCGCGGGCGCCGGTTCGCCGAGGATGCGCGCGATGCGGTGACGGAGGTGGGAGGCTTTGCCGGTGGCGCTGAGGGTGGGGACGGCGTTGCGTGTCGCGAGGCCTCGCGCGAGGGTTGCGGCGGCGAGGAGGGATTCGGCGTAGTGGTGCGCGTCGCCGCCGAGGCGGACGACGAGGTCGTCGCAGCAGTGTTCGCGTTCGATGCGGATTTGGCGCGAGAGCAGCCAGACAACGGGGTGGTAAAACAGAAGCGCTTCGATGACGCGTTGGACGAGGTTCACGATATGGTCGTAGCGTCGGATGTGGGCGAGTTCGTGTAGCACGAGGTACTCGACCTGTTCGGGAGTCATGCCGGTGGCGGCGGAGAGCGGCAGGAGAACCATGGGGCGCAGGACGCCGACGACGGTGGGCACGGCGACGCGCGCGCAGTAGGCGATGGCGGGCGCGAATTGAAGGCCCATGGCGCGGGCGTGGCGCGCGACGGCGCTGAGGATAGCGCCGTCGGCGACGGGTTCGGACCTGCGGCGGAGCCAACTGCCTCCGGCAACGCCGAAGGCGAGGCGCAGGAGCAGTGCGCACGCGATGAGGGCATAGAGCAGTACGCAAGTGCGGGCGGCGTGTTCGCGCGTGAATGAGAATGTGGACTGTGATTGTTCCGGCGTAATGGCGACTGCGATGGGTCGATTTTTTTCGTTGGCGGCGTTTGGGGCGGTGTACGAAGTGTCGGCTCGGACGGAGCCTCGCCCCACCCTATCCGGCCCCTCGCCCGTTTGCTCCACGCTGTTTTGATCCAAACCGGCTCGGACAGAGCCTCGCCCCACCCTGTACGGTCCTTCAGGTTCCAGCAAGGAAACGGTTCGTGGGGTGTTCACGAGGTACGCGGCGATTGGCGATGAGGCCACGAGAAGTAGGCCCAGCAGGAGTGTTGCGTATCGGGCATGCGTCCGTTTGCGACCGAGCAGTACGAAGATGAGAAACACCGCGGCACCAATGGACGCGCCGATCCAAAGCGAGTGCACGAACGCCATGGCTAAACGCATCCAGATCGTGGGCGCGGCGGTGACGTCGATCGCGGTGATTGCGATTTCGTTCATGACTTTTTCTCCCCCTTGCGGCGCACGAGCTTTTGCACTTCTTTCAACTCGGCGTCGTTGAGTTCGCCCTGGTCGAGCAGATGCACCACCGCTGCACTAACGGAGCCGTCGAACAGGCGGTTGACGGTGTCGCGCAGCATGCGGCGGGTGGTGGATTCGCGCGAGACTTTTGGTTCGTAGACGTAGCCGGTCCCGGATTTGATGCGTTTTAGATACCCCTTTCCGACCATGATGTTCATGATCGTCATGACGGAGGTGTAGGCAAGGTCGCGTCCGCCGGAGAGGGCTTCCCGCACGCGGCGCACGGGTACACGGGGTTCGCGCCAGAGGATCTTGAGGATCTCGAGTTCGAGTTCGGTGGGATGCTTTGAAGCGGGGCGGGTCATGGGGATGGGCCTCCGGGGGTGCTACTAATTTATTAGTAGTATGCGCCATTGCCGTGGTTCTGTCAAGGGGGTGAGTAGGGATCAGGGTATAGGGTCCAGGGTTCAGCAGAAAGAGGAATAGGGTCTTGGGCTATGAGACAGCCGGACCCTAAGGTTCGGGGATTCAGCCCGATGGTTACCGTTTGTTTGGTTTAGGGTCGAGTACGGCAGTGAAGCGGTGCAGCATCTTTCCGATTTCTTGGGCGAGTTTCCAGATTGGCGCGGCCTCAGTTCTCGTGATGTACTTTAAGCGCGTCGCCAGAATCAGGTGGGTTTCGGTTTCGGCGAGTGAACCCATAGCGATGAACAGGAACTGATTGTATTCGCCACGGTTTCGTCGGGCATAGCCTTCCGCGATGTTGGCGGGTATAGATGCAGCCGAGCGTCGTAATTGGCTCGTACGCGCAAATCGCTCGTCCGCAGGAAAGCGTTTTGTGCACTCGTATATCGCAACTGCCAAGTCCATAGATTTCTGTCACACGACCAAGTCTCGGTATGTCTGCAGATGCTTTGGATCGCTTTGACGAGTCACGCCACGTTCCTCCCAAATAGAGCAATTCTAGTTTGAGCACACCGTCTGTTTCGTGCTTCTGCTCATGATTCGTCATCGTACTCGCACTCGATACTCGAAAAGATCGAGTACGATGACGAGCGGGAGCACGAGCACGCGGTGCAGTCGACCGTGAAACGCTCTAGCTCCCACTCCCAACGTTGTGTTACGTGATTCTGCCGAACCCTGAACCCTATACCCTGAACCCTCAGGCCGTTGCGTCTACCACCTGGAAATCTTCCGCGGAGCAGAAGTCTTTCAATTTCCCGGCGAGTTTGCCGATTTCTGATTGCGCTTCGAGGACGAGTTTTTCGCCGGCGCCGAGGCCGACGTACGTAGCGGCGACGCCGCCGTAGCCGCCGGCAGCGGCATCGAGGATGGTTGGGAAGTAGATGTGGAAGTCGTTGGAGTAGCCGACCAGGAGGGAGCGGGGGTGCGTCGTGGCGGTTGCATCGGATTTGCCGCCCGCGGCACGGAGCTTCGGCCACAGCGGCGCGTATTGCTTAAGGTCTACTTGATGGCGAGTGAAGAGTTCGCCGGGTACGAACGCGAACGCGAATTCGCCGTTTAGCAGAAGGACGGACAAGGGTACGGCTAGATCGGGCTTGAGGTCTTTGAGGTACCGGTCGAAGATGCCGCCGTAGACGCCGCGGAATACTTCGACCTGCTTTGGATCGGTGAAATCCCAGCGCGTGCCGACTTCGATCATCTTCTCCGCGTACGCGAGCGACGGCGCGGCGGGTTCGGACGTCTCGATATTGGGCAGGGCGGCGAGAACGGCGTCGGCGCATTCCTTGCCGACGGAGCGCATGGACTCGACACCGCCTTGATCGCGCGGGGTCTTGTCGAGATAGGGATTGATGTCGCCGCACCCGCCTTGCAGGAACAAACATTCCGCGCCGCTTGTCGCTTTCACGATGCGGCACATCTCGCCGACCCAGTCCGCGGTGTATTCGCGGTTGTCGCCGCCGAGCACGACGGGGTGACACGCGAAATGCACGAGCGCCGCGTATGGCTTTCCTTCCAACGTTTCGAGCCTGATGATGGTTGCTTCGCGGTCCACGGGCGCGGTGGGACGTTTCTTGTCGTTGCGCCAGAGCATCTCGCACTTGCCGTCGGGCGTGATGAGGCGGCGGTTGTGGGAGACGTCGAATATCGTGGAGGCGACGCCGAGCTTGACGGGGGTCAGATTCTTCGCGGCCTCATCGATACTGTCCGCGAGCTTGCCCGCGATGTCGCGCACGTGCGGGTCGTCGTCCATTTCCATGACGGGTCCGCCGTGCGTGTGCGATGCGGTGAAGATAGCGTGCGTAATGCCGGCGCTTCTGACCTGTTGGCGAATCTCGTCGAGCACCGGTTGGCGCGGCACGCGACCGAGGTCCATCGTCACGATGGCGATTGCCGTATCGGCGACTTTCAGCACCAGCGCGCGGGCATGCAAGGGATCGAGCGTCCCGGTCGATGGGCCTTTTCGGTCGCTGTATCCCCACATGGTGACGCCGGGCGGCGGGGTGATGTCGCGTACGGCGACTCCTGCGAGCAAAGCATTGTGGTCCAATTCCGCTCCTCCCGATTGAGTTGTCAGCGCGGCCAGCGCGGATGTTGCGATGAATTCTCTGCGTGTTACCGGTAGCATTCCACTCTCCCTATTGAACCTGGATTGCCGATGACTTCACAACGTAAAACGCACAAGCATATCAACCAAATATGTTCCCCAATCGCGTGGGCTTGTTTGTGTTGTCGATGCACTGTTGCATCAAAACACGTTTCGCTGCGCGCGAGGGGGCCTTCAGCGCCTTCTCGATGAGCGCGACGTGGCCCGCCAAGTCCCGAAGCGGCCTTTCCATTCGGAAGAACCCGATGTCACGGATGCCGAAGAGTTCATTCGTCTCCTCGCCCAATGCGCGGGCCTCGTCGCGAAGGGCATCCAACTCGGCGTTCGTTGCAGGTTCGCGCAAGACGGTGAGCGCAGTTTCCAGAGAATCGTTCAGCTTGCCCGATTTCAAGCCATCTTCTAGCGACGCGCGAACGCGCGCTTCCTGGTCGAGTTGACGCCGCAATCGCAACTGCAGATGTTTATCGAGTGCGGCGTGCTGCATGTGCATGCGCCAACGGTGGTCGACGCGCATCAGGTCCGGCGGAATTCTTGGTCCCGCTTCCTTGACCAATGCGTAATATGTGTCGATATGGCCGTTTTGCGCGACGGGCGTTTCCAATGTGTACTCCATTTGGAGGAGGGCTTCGGCCATCAGAGGCGCGGCGTCTTGGCCAAAGTGATATGAGCAGTAGTCGTCGAGTACTTCATCGAGGGACTGGTTGGGATTCCACAATAAGCGATTCCAGATGTATTGATGGAACTCGTCGTGGTACCCCTCGGAATAGACGATGTCGCCTTCGGAAAACGGCATGATGGCTTTGAAGATGCGGTACATCGCCGCGGGACGGGCGTGGAAGGTCCTGCGGCCGTACGCGCGCACGACGTGCGGATCGGGATTTGCGACGGCGTACTGCGCGCTGATCCAATGCGTGATGTCCGAGTAATGCACGATGCGCTGGTCCGCGGGCAGTTCACGCAGCGTTTCGGAGAGATACCGGTTCACGGGCCCATCGCCGGGATATTCGAACAAGTCGTCGCGGAGATGGTCGCGGAAATAGTTTGACATGGCGTTGCTGCCCGGGCCGTAGCAGAGTCCGTAGAGCCAGGAGCGCGGCCCGGCGTTGAGGTAGTCGAAGATGTAGCGATCGCCGGCGTTGTCGATTCCCTGGTTTGCGATTAGCACGATGCTGTCCGGATGGGTCTTGTGCCAGAGGGCCGCAAGTTCCTCGCTGAGGTGCACAAACGTCTTTCCCCATGGTGTGCAGCGGGCGTCGGTGCAGCCGCCCGGATCGCCTGCGTAGAAACGCATGACGTCGTGGTCCGCGCGTTTGGCAAAATCCGTTGTCCACTGTTCGATCAGGGCCTGGTGCGCTTCCGGCACGTTGGGGCACACCCAGTTTTTCCCCTCCCACGCTTCGCGTCCGCCCGCCTTCCATTCGTTTGGGAACTCGCGATTGAGTTGATTTGGCCGGGCGCCGGTGGTGCTCATGAGTCCCAGCGATTTCACGAAGTCGTAGACGGCGCCGCCTTCATCGCCGGTGTAGAAGCAATTCGCGCCCGCGAACGCGTAATCGAGAATGACGTCGAACAGTTCGTCCTGCGTCCAGCCGCGCGCACCGGTCGCGCGCATCATCGTCCCGCCCTGATTGGCGGACGAGCCGCGAAAGCGATAGGCTGGCGCGCTGCGGATATCTACGTCGCCAATTTCTGCACCATCCGGGACGTTACGAATTCTGCGGAGGACTTCACCCGCGGCGTATAGAACGCCCCTCGAATCCGCGCCAACGGCGAGCAGGCCGGGTCCGCCTTCGAACGTCACGGATTTCACCGCATAGCTCTCCGGTGCGCGGCGTGTTTTGCCCGGCAATTGCACCGCGTGCGCGAGGCACGCCTTGTCCGTCAATGCGCTTTTGCCTGCTTCGCCGAGAAGAATCCAATAGCCGGACTCTCCGTTGAAGTTCGGGGCCACGTTGACGGTGACCGCGCTGCGAGATTCGATGCGCTTTTTTAGAAACGGTGCGATGCGGCTTGCGGCAGCGTCCGCTGCAACGACGGTAATTTGCGCCGCGCGTTGAACATCCGCGCTACAGGCAAGAGTTAGCGCGAATTGGACAATGCCCGTCAGGGCAAGAGCCCGCAGTGACATCGAGCGTTTCATCTGATGCTCCAATCCATTGGGCGCGGGTATTCGCGCGCCGCCGTTCGAGGATACGCCGCTTCAGCGTGCAGCGCGAATGTCGAACGCGCTCAGGGTATCGCCGTGGCGGATGTAGAGTCGCTCGCCGGAGATGACCGGGTGCGCCCAGTGTTGGCCATCGCCCGCGGCAATTTTGAAGCTGCTGACAAGTTGGTACGACTCGGGATTCGCGCGCACCAACCCGAGCGTGCCCTTCTCGCCGTAGCAGTAGAGGTTTCCATCGGCGTAAACGATCGACCCCATTCCCACGCCGGAAGTGCGATACATCGTGTTGCCGTCGCTCGCGCGCAGGCACGCCCAGCGGTGCGAACTGCTCGCCCCGTAGACGTAGCCGTCGATAAAGACGAGGCCACCGTGGTTCGTGTTGAGCGTGGCGTCTTCCCATATCAATTCGACGTTTCGGCCGTCCGTTGACAATGCGTACATGCGCCCACCTTTTCCGTGGCCGCTTGTCGCGTAGAGCAATCCGTCGACATATACCGGGGTAACGGAATGATTCTGCAGCGTTTCGTTTTCGTCGAAAGGTTGCCGCCAAACTACTTTGCCGTTGGATGCTTCGATTCCGACGATACTTTGCACCGGCATCGTCACGATGAGGCGCAGATCGCCGCGTTGAATCAGGATGGGAGAACAATACGCCGCCTGCTCGCTCAATCCCGTCGAGGTCCAGATGGTCTCGCCGGTAAGTTTGTCGAGCGCGGCGACGGACGCGTCTTTTCCGCCAGGCGTACAGATGACATTGCTGCCGTCGATTAATAACGACTCGGCAAACCCGCACATGGGCGGTTCGCCGCCAAAGCGCTTCGCGATATCGACCTCCCACAATTTGTCTCCCGACGTGGCGTCCACGCACAGAAGTAGTCCGTGCCCGCTGAGGACGTAAACGCGGCCGTCGTTTACGGTCGGGCAACAGCGCGTGCCGGGCTGTTGTCCCGCCCATTCCGCGCCATAGTCAATTTGCCAATTGCGGGAGCCGTCGAGTTTGAGTGAGGTCAGGAGTCCGCGGTGGGTTCCGGGCGCTTTGCCAGTCGTGTATATGGCGCCGTTCGCAACGGCAACGGACGAAAACCCTTCGCCAATACCATCAATGGTCCATAGCAGCGGCGGACCTTCCGTGGGCCATTGGGCGAGCAGACCGGATTCAGTGTATTTGCCGTCGCGATTGTGCCCGCGCCATTGGGGGGAGTCGTCGGCCATCGCTGCGGGAAAGCATGCAAGAAGCGACAACACGATACCAGCACGGAAGCGAACGTATCTATAGCAAACGTTTGGATTCATATCAGACCGAGTTGCTGAAGCAGATCCTCGGGTGTAATTGGAGCAATCGGGCTGGCGCCGAAGTCGGCAGTGTTGCGCGTGACAATGAGTTCGCAGTTTGCGGCCTCAGCCATCGCCGCGACTATTGCGTCTTCGAAGTCCTTGATAGGCAATTTACGCGCGCGGGAAAACGTTTCAGCCGTTGCCGGTGCGACTTCAAATCTCTCAAGTACCCAGTCGATTGTCTCAATTGCTTTGACGGGACCACATTCTTTTCGCAAGATGTAGTACGCCGTCGTGACGCCGTGGGCGGGGACATATCCGTGATGCGAGCCATCGATGGCGAGACGCAGCGCGACGCCCGAATCATACGCGAATTCGCCACGGCCCTGAAAAACATCGAGCAAGATGTTCGTGTCGAACATCAAGTTCATTTGAGATGCTTAGCTTTGATGGCGTCGAGACGCTCCGCATCCAAATCCTCAACATCGCGAAGAATACCGAATACCTTTCGAATCTCCGGATGGAGCCCTTCCGGTGCCGTTTCGTTAACGACCTCGATGCGCACACGCGCGCCTTCCGGAAGGTCTACCCGGTCGTCGACGACAATCGCCCCGTTTTCAATATGTCCGCGCACTGTCATGTCCCACCTCCGTGCCAGCCGCATTATACACCGACCATGCGCACCGGCTTGAGTCTCGGCTAGCCCAGTTTCGTGCGGCCTTGCAGCGCGTGGGTTAGGGTGAGACCGTCGGCGAGTTCGAGGCCGCCGCCCATGGGAACGCCGTGCGCGATGCGCGTGACGGAGACGCCGAGCGCGGAGAGTCGTTTCGAGAGATAGAGCGCGGTTGCTTCACCTTCGGACGTGGCGTTGGTGGCGACGATGACTTCGTGCACACCGCCCGCTTCGATACGGCGGACGAGCCTTTCAACGGTCAATTCGCCGGGACCGATGCCCTCGAGCGGGTTGAGTGCGCCGTTCAACACGTGATAGAGGCCGTGGTAGGCGCCGCCGTTTTCGATCGCCATCATTCCGGATGGGCGCTCGACGACACAGATCGTAGCGCGATCGCGCGAGGGGTTCGCGCACACGGCGCAGGGATTGGTTTCCGTAAGCGTACAGCACTCGGAGCAGGTCGTGATGCGCTCGCGCGCGTCGCGTACGGCGTCGCTCAAGATTCGCGCGTCCTCGATGGGCGCGCTCAAAATGTGCAGTGCGTAACGCTCCGCGGTGCGTTTGCCCACGCCCGGCAGGCGCCGGAACGCTTCGACAAGACGCTCGACCGACGGCGACTCGAACAGCACGGCCTAGCCCCGAACGCCGTCCGCGAGCAACCGCCCGCGAATGTCGTCCCACTCCTGCATCTTCGCGTGGCGCGTAAGCACGTCGACGCGGTCGAGCATGATGGTGCCGTTCAAGTGATCGAACTCGTGCTGAATGATGCGCGCGAGAAAACCGGTAGCGACGAAGTCCACCGGCGCGCCGGTTTCATCCAGCGCGCGCACGCGCAGACTGGTCGCGCGGGGCACTTGCACGTATATCTCCGGCAGGCTGAGGCATCCCTCCTGGCCGTCTTCCTGTCCTTCCAGGTCCGAAAGTTCGGGATTGATGAGGCACATTTTCGCGCCTTCGGGTTCGTGCAACACGAAGATGCGCTTCGCGACGCTGACTTGCGGCCCGGCCAGTCCGACGCCCTCGTATTCGTACATTGTTTCGAACATGTCTTCGGCCAGTTGCCGAATCTTCGGGCCGACATGATCGATCGGCGCCGCGACTTTCGTCAGCGGGTCATCGGGATACAAGACTACGTTCAGAACGCTCATTCCATCCTCTCAACTACAGATGCGCATTTCCTGCCGCCATTCGTAATCGCGATCGATCACAGCAATGGCTTCCCTTCGAAGTCCGCGGGAACCGATGCGCCGAGGTACTGCAGGGCGGTCACGCCGAGATCGATGATTCGTGGAGTCTCGGTGTTGGTCTTCTTGTTCGAGAAGAAGATGCCCGGCGTGTTCGCGACATCGGAACTGCCGTGTTCGCCGCTCCACTTGTCGTCATTAACCTCGAACAACGGCTCGGGCGCGGACCCGCTCACTGTGGATTTGCTCGACTGATAGCCGTCTGCGTAACCCAACTGCAGGTCCGGCGCGTCCGCTTTGGATTTGCCGGTGAACACGTCGCTCGTGTAGATGTTGTCGAATACTTTCGCGCCGGTTTCCGGATCGGTCACCGCGAGCAGTTTATCGCGAATCTCGGAGGCCAGCGTCTGCGCGTCCGCGGGGTCGACGATACCTTTTCCTTCGCGGCCTTTTAGATTCAGGAAGATGCTTCCCAATCCGACGCTGTAGACCTTCGAGGCGGTCCAGTCAAATCCTTGCAGGAAGCCCTGCTCTTTTGTTGTGAACGCCGTTGCTGCGTCGGTTTGGCCCTTGACCGTCAAATATCCGTTTCGGACGAGCCACGTATTCACGTTAAATCCGGTACGGAAGCTCTTGAATCCATGATCGGAGAGAATCATCAACAAATCGTCCGGTCCCAGTTTCGCCGCGACCTTGCCAACGATTTCATCCATCTTCTTGTACGTGTCTTCTATGGCGCGTCCGTACTTTTTCGCGCCGGACTCGGTGTAAAGCGGGTGCTTCGGATCGCGGAACCGCCAGAACATGTGTGACACGCGGTCGGGACCCGTCCACGCGGCGATGAGCATGTCCTTGCCACGGTCGAGTTCATCCAGCGTAAGCCGTTCGTGGAACGCCATCGTCTGCGCCACGTCGGCGAGGAATGCGTCGTCCGTCAATGCGTCCTGCCGGAGCGCGTGCGTGTCGTAGGACCATCCGATCGTCTTGTAGAGGCCGTACCGATCTTGGAGTTCGCCGGAATACGACTCCGGCGTCGAGAACCGCACGTACGGCGCCTTCGGATGGTTCTGAAGGCACGCCATATACACGTTGACGTGTTCGCCTGCGTCAATGACGTAGAACCGGCTGATTGCCTTTACGGTAAATTGGGGCGACAACTCGAACGTCCATTCGATCCATTTCGACCACTCGTCCTTCTTTACGGTGAGCTCGTCCATGGGCGTTTTGACGGTCACCGCGTTTGCCGCGCGGTCCACGGTGAATTGAATGTCCGCGTGAACGAATCCCTTCGGCGAATCGTACTTTTCGCGCACGTCGCGCGCGCCGGGCACCGTCGCTTTTGCGATATCGCCTTCAAACGTCAAGGGAATCAGGAAACCGCCCGAGACGGATTCCTGTTTCGTGTAGGTATCGGAGAACGAAAAGAAGGAATTGTCCGTGCCGCGGATGTCCTGTACGCCGAGACCGCAGAGCATGTGACCCTGTGTGAGGTCGTCGGCGGGAAACGCGAACGGCACCATGAGCGACGTACACGTCAGCCCCTGCGCGTCGGCGACTTTCCAGAATGAATCTCCCTTGCGGTTGCCGTTGAATCTCGCGGGCTGAAGGAGTGCGCCGTCCGCGCTCAACTTGGCGTGATCGAGGCGGCCAAACCCGGGTTTCGGCAAGGGCACGGCGGGATCGCGCTGCACGAAATCGTAGATGCCGTGCGCGCCGGTGTTCTTGCAGGTGAGGAACGACGACCACGCACTTGGCGATTGCGGCGGAATCGCCGAAGTTAGTCTCTGGTATGAACCTTCGTCACGGAGCTTGGCGAGGTTAGGCAATTCGTTCGCGGCAAACATCGCGTCCACAATCGTTGGCTCGACACCGTCAAACCCTAGAATTACCACGCGGCCCTTTTTAGGCCCCGCAGGCGACGCAGGTTCCGCCGCGGGCGCCGGCGTGGACTCCGCCTTCGGAGCGACGGCCGGCGCGGTGGTTTGCGGTTCGGCCGAAGGCTCGGGTGCAGCCGGCGCCGGCGTGGGTCCGCTCCCGCATCCTGGGGCTACAATCAGCGCGAGCGCAGACACCAAAACGGCCAGGGCCGCGCCCGCCAAAAAACGTCGACTGCTTTTCGATGACATCGTATGGATTCACCTCGAATTAACGGGACCTCGCAGCACCAAAACGCCAAGTATACCAATGAAAAGCGGCGGTTGCACGCGCGCGCGCCGCGCGTTAGAATTGCCCGGCATGTGTGGGCGTGAGGGCGCCCATCGCTATTCAAGTAACCATACAAGGGGACAGAGCCGTGAAGACGAAAATCCTGGTGCAGGCAGCAGTCGTTCTGTGTTGTGTTGGCATGGCCGCCGGGTGCGCGACGGCCGGCGGCGGTTCGGCGGCGGCGAAAGGTGTCGACGACCAAACCGCGATTACCAAGACGCTTGGCGAGTGGGGCAGCGCGTTGGCGGCGAAGAACGTCGATTCGATACTCGCGTTTTATTCGGATTCGTTCCGCGACGAAGAGGGCCGCGACAAATCGACGCTGAAACAATTTCTTCAGGATGTGATCGCGAACGGCTACCTGGACGGCGCGAAGGTCGATGTTGCGACGGCGCAAATCTCGATAAACGGCAGCGAAGCCGTGGTCGCGCCGGTTGCGCTCTCCGGCGACATGGGCGGCATCTCGCTTTCCATTTCGATGAAGAAAGAAGGCGGCGCCTGGAAGATCACGAGCAGCGGCCAGGCATAACGGAATACGCGTGCATTCTCGCGCCCTTGGCCCGTCCGAGGGCGCGTTTCCTTTGGGGCAGTCACGTTTAACCGGGCGCGAGGGCGTATCGCAATGGCCCGTCCGCGCGGGCGATTCAATTGAAGGAGTACTCGATTCATGCGCCTCCAAGACAAAGTGGCAATCATCACCGGCGCGGGCCTCGGCATGGGCCGCGAAGCATCCGTCCTGTTCGGCAAGGAAGGCGCATCGGTCTGCGTGTTCGATATGAACGCTGACGCGGGCAAGGAGACGGTCAAATTGGTCGAACAAGCGGGCGGCAAGGCAGTGTTCGCGCAAGGCGACGTGAGCAAGGAGGCGGACGTCAAGCGCGCGATCGAGGAGACCGTACGTGCATTTGGCAAACTCAATGTTCTGTACGCGAACGCGGGCGTGTTGTGGAAGGACCGCGACAAATCGGTAATCGAGACGACGGAGGAAAACTGGGACGTCGTGCAGGCGATTAACCTCAAGGGCGCGTTCTTCCTCACCAAGCACGGCATCCCCGCATTACGCAACGCGGGCGGCGGATCGATCATTCTTGTAGGCTCAATCTCGGCGCTGGCGGGCTTCACGCTCGCGCAGGATTCGTACACCTGCGCGAAGGGCGCGCTTATCTCGCTCACGAAGTCGCTCGCGATTCAGTTTGCGCCCGAACAAATCCGATGCAACATCATTCATCCCGGATTTATCGATACGCCGTTGCAGGCGCCGTATCTGAACGATCAGAAACGCGTCGCGATTGCGAATGAAATTCCGATGCGGCGGATTGGGACCGCGCGGGACATCGCGAACGCGGCGCTCTTCCTTGCGTCCGACGAGTCGAGCTGGATGACCGGCGCGGAAATGGTGGTCGACGGCGGGTTCATGGCGATGTAGCGTCGCGCGAGTTCATCGCGCAAGCCACGGCCATTTTACGCATACGAGGGCGCGTTAATCCGTGACCTTGCTTCCGCGTACTTGGGTGTATACTGCCGATGATCGGGGTAGGAGGCAGGGCATGCACTCACTCGTTGGCCTTCGCCACACATGGGAATCGCTGCGCTTGTTTGTGCAGGGGGACTTGACGACGCGTTGGGTCGCGACTCCGGCTGCGCAAGACCTCGTCATCAATCTGGACTCGGCAAGCCTGAACGACGTCCGCCTTTTCGATCCCATCGACCGGCTCTCGTGGCTTGGCCCATGCGACAAGTGCGACCGCACTGTTTATCACCTGCCGGGATCGTGGAAGTACTTGGTGTTTTTTCAGGCGCGACGTGAACTTCAATACTTCGCACGTGGAATCTCCATCGGCGTGCGCGCACGTAATCTCGTCGAACGGTTGTGGCTGCACATTGCAGAGGGTGACGGCTTTTCTCCATTTCGCGGCAAGATCGTTCGCGACGGGAAAGAGATTTCGATTGCGCCGAGTATGCGAAACGCGGACATCCGCGCGATCCTGGGAACGCCCGACCGAATCGACGATCAGGGCGATCCGTGCCCCGTGTGGCCCGGTTACGAGTACTATTTCGACGATGCGACCGTTTCGATCCACTTTTCGGACGAGGGCACGGTGTCGCAAATCGGAATCAGCGAGGACTGCCGCTACAACCCGACGCAGGGTTGGATCCGCGACGAGTCAATCGAACTGGTAGCAGACTTGGACAAAGGTTCGCTCTGCGGCGTGGGCATCGGCGATGCGTTCAACGATTTTCAGTTCTTGGGGCGCGCCAGTGAATATATGAAAATGTCGGTGTCGTCGTGCGATCGATTCGGCGAGTCGTGCGATGACGAATCGGAAGTTGACACGTACAAGTACGCGAGTCTGGGCGTACAGATCGATGCAGAGAAAGGTCGTGTAAGTTCTATTCAAATCCAATTGCGGGAATCATCGCGGCGCACCGGCCGTGCTTTTCCTGGCACAGTCGTGCTAGATGGACAGCGTCACAAGGTGGATGCGTTCCTAACATCCGATCAGATTAGCCAAATATTCGGTCCTCCTGAAGCGACAAATGCGGGAGAGCCCGGCGCACGGCACTCTGTTTTTCAGCATCATGTGTATAAAGGCAGGATGTTCTCCGTTTGGCTGGATTCGAAAGGTAATGCGGAGACGCTGAACTGGTGCGAAGCGGGCCCTACTCCGGAAAACCCAACCAAATTATGGGAGAACGCCGACAAGCCTCCCCTGACTGCGAATTGGGACGACATGACCCTGTGCGGTGTTCGGCTTGGCGAACCGCTCGAGCGGATACGATTTCTCGGTCCAGCAAACCATGCCATGCCCCCAGCAGAAAAGGCTGGCGACGGCGACCCTCGCTACGTGGAGAATCGACGTGGTGCGCGCGTCTTGTATTTCGGTTCGCACAGCATACACTGCACAATCGATTCCGATGAGAGACTGGTACTTTTTGGGTTTCAAGTCACGGCAGGCGACGACGATTGGACGAAGCCGTGGGAAGGCGTTATGTATCGAGGGAACGGTGCGTCCCTTTCGCTGGAAGGTCACACCGAGGAACAAATCGTAAACATCCTGGGTAACCCTGATCGCGTCGTACTCCATCACTCAAAGAACGGAAAGGTCAATGCAAAGTGGCTCATATACGAGGGTGAAGCTGCCGACAGGAGCGTATTGCTGCTGAGTCCCGGCATTGCCCATCGAGTGGAGTTCCGGGCGAAGACCAAGGGGGAATGAACAGACTGCGCATGGGAATTCGTCGGGATGAGTCCGGCATGTCGGACGCGTAAACCGTTGAGTTTTTTTAGCCTGAACTGGCGTCGGGCAATCCGTCATCCGGTCTGTACCCAGCGCACGAATTGACTGGCAAACGCGGATACTTCGCAAATGCCTTGTCCTCATCGTGCTTCCCGCAGCGCCAGTACGCGTCGCCGCCGCGCGGGTGCGGGACGATGCGGCCGTGAACGCACGTGGCGCACAGGCCGACGTTCGAATCTTGGATTTTGAATTCAGGGTTTTGGGTTGGTTCCACGCTGTCGAAACTCCGACCCTGCGCACATGGCTTGTGTCCACCCTACGTGCTAAGATGAACAAACTCAAGCGATTTCTATCTATGGTGCATAACGATGACGAATCGAATCTGCTGTGCCGTACTCATTATGACGGGAGTCTTGTACGCCGAACCGGCGAGGACCGTCGCCGATCGCGCGTTCGAGATGTTGCGGAAGGACCCGCCGGTCTCCCCGGATGTGTTCGACTTCGCCGTCGTCGCGGACACGCGATCGCTCAAAGTTGACCAGCAGTCCGAGACGTTCAAGCAGCTCATTCATGATTTCAACGCGCTGAAGCCGGCGTTCATCGTCGACGTCGGCGACATTATCCTCGGCGGGTCGGCCGATCTCGTTCCCGCACAGTGGGACGAGTTTGATCGCGTTACGGCAGATTTGCAGGTTCCGCTCTTTCCCGCGACGGGCAATCACGACGTTTTCGACGAGGCTACCGAGAAGGTTTGGACGGAGCGCGTCGGCCCGCTGACTTATGCGTTCACGTACGGTAATTCGCGTTTCGTCATTCTCAATGCGGAAGAGAACAACGTCGTCGATCGCATTTCCGAATCGCAATTGGCGTGGCTGAAGGACGAGCTCGAATCGCATTCCGCGCAGCATGTTTTCGTTTTCATTCATCAACCGTATTTTGCGCGCGACTGGGACCGGCAGTGGGCCATGGTGCACGACGTACTCGTGAAACACCCCGTACGCATGGTCTTTGGCGGCGACAACCATATCTATCGCTACGTAGGCGATCGCGACGGTATCCACTACGTAATTAGCGCGGGCGGCGGCGCAGAGGTGCGGGTACCCGAAGACGAAGGCGGTTTTCACCACTTCGTGCTGGTACGCGTGCGCGGCGACCGGTTCGACTGGTCGGTCGTGAAGCCGGGTTCGATTCTGCCGAAGGACGTCGTCACGCAGGCGCGCATCGACGAAATCAAGTTCGCGCGCAATGAATGGATAAGAACGGAAATGGTCGAAGTGCCTGTCGGCGAGCCGTTCGACCGTTCCGTCTCCGTCGCCGTGCAAGCCCCCGGCGATGGAGAGATCGCGTGGACCGTCCCGGCGGGTTGGCACGTGCAGCCCGCGAGCATGAAGTATGCAATTGCGGCGCCGGCGTCGGGCATAACATCGAGCCCGCTCGCGACGTTCGAGTTCGACATCAAGGCCGATGACGCCGCTGCCGTGAAGTATCCCGTGCCCGAGTTCACCACAACGTACAGCAACGCAAAACACGGCGCGGCGATTGAGGTTAAAGGGCGTTTGAATCTCGTGCCGTCGTACACCGTGCGCCGCGCGCCGGGTCCGATTGCCGTAGACGGCGACCTCGCGGAGTGGTCGAACGTCGCATCTATCCCGCTGCCGTATGGATGGGCGTTCGACGTAAACGATACGGCCGACCACCAGACGTCGATTCAGTTGGCATATGACGCCGAAAACCTGTATCTCGCGGCAGTGGTCAAAGACGACGAGTTTCATCAACCCTACGCCGGCGACATCGTATGGTCCGCGGACAACCTGCAACTATTCTTCCGCATGGAAGACCGCGCAAACGCGCCACGCGTCTACAAACATTATTGGGAGTGGGGCTTGACGCTCACGAATGCGGGTCCGGAAGTGTTCATGTATCACGGCGTGAACCGCGAGAGTATTGTCGTTAACGCGGCCGTCAAACTGGCGGTGAAGCGCGCGGGCGAACTCACGCACTACGAAGCAGCATTCCCGAAGTCCGAGGTCGCGCCGCTCGAGTTGTCGCCAGGCGCGACGTTTCTGTTTTCGATTGCGTCCAACGACTTGGATCCGTCGCATGCCGATCGTACGCGACACTGGTCCGAACTGACGCCCGGCGTCGGCGATGCCGTGCCCGGAGCGCCGTTGGCGAAGGTGACGTTGGCCGAATGATCGTTACGGGTCCTATTGCTTGCGTCAATTGAAGTACCGCCATGAACTCGACATTGAAGAACTCGCTCCCCCTTCTGATCGCGGCCGTCGCCGCGATCGGTATTGGCATTGGCATCTATCTGGCCGCGACCCATAAACCACAACCTGTAGCGGCACCGGCCGCCAGGGAAATCGCACCGCCCGAAGCGCCGGCGCAGGAAACCACGGCGGCCCCCGCCGAGACCGATTCGCCCCTCGTTCGCGTGTTTGGAATCGTGACCGATTCCGCGACCGGCGCGACAATTGATAACGCACAGATTCGCGTGCGGCGAGAACGCCGCGACCGAGATCAGGAGGTGCGCGAACCGGCCGAATCGACGACGGACGCGAACGGCACGTACGAAGTGCGCATCGAACCGGACACCTTCGATTCGATTGTCTGCTTCGCGCCCGGCTATACGCGGCAACGCAATGCGCTTAGCATCGGCAGTCGCGGCGAAGTCCGGATGGACTTTCAACTCGTGCTTGGCGGCACCGTAACGGGCCGCGTGACAGACAAGAGCACCGGCGAAGCGGTCGAGGGGATCGGCATCGAACTCGTAGGCGCGCAGGAGAACGTTCTCGAGCGCATGCGCGGGCGGCAGTTCGATCCGGGGCGCGGCGCGCGCACCCAGGCGGACGGCACATACGCGCTGGACGGCGTGCCGGCGGGATCGTATCGCGCGATGCTGAGTATGCGCGGCACCGGCTATCTCTACAAGCCGGAGGACGCCGTTGCCATCGACATTGAAGCGGGCAAGACATACGAGAATGTGAACTTCATGGTCGAGCGCGGCGCAGAGATCACCGGACGCGTACGCAACGCGCAGACCGGCCAGCCCGTCGCGGATGCAACGGTCATGGCAATGCCCACGCAAATGATCCGGCGCACGATGCAGCGCATGAGCACGGGCGCGGTCGGCAACATCGGGCCCACCGAGACGCGCACGGACGAGCAGGGCGAGTTTGTACTGCGCGGCCTGGACTTCGACTCGGAGTATCACGCGGTTGCGCGCGCGGGCGGACTCGCGATGGGCGCGAGCGAACTTGTCACACTCGACCGAATGAAGGCCGCGCCGCGTGTCGAGATTTCGTTGACGCGCGGGAGCACAGTAAGCGGAACGGCGCGCTACGTCGACGGATCGCCGGCATCGGGGTCGTCACTGCTACTGTTTCCCGAAAGCGGCGAAAACTGGGATTTCTTCACGGGACCGCGCGGCACGCGCACAAACGACGACGGTAGCTTTGCGCTCGAAAACGTGAGCGCGGGTTCGTATTGGCTGCGGCCCGAGGGCGAGTTCAGCGGCGGCTTCATTGGCCGCGCCTCAAACTCGCAGAATAAATCGGCGAAGGTCGAAGCGGACGGCGTCACCGACGTTTCGGGCGTGGAAATAATCATCGCAAAAGAGACGCCCAAGAACGCCGACGATCCGGTACAGGGTTCGATCAAGGGCGTCGTGCTCGACGAGAACGGCGCGCCTACAGCAGACGCCCGCGTTGAAGCGCGGCAAGTGGGCAACACGGGCCGCAGCTATGGCGCGACAACGGAAGCGGACGGGACTTTTGAGTTGAAGGAACTGCGTGGGCCGGTGTTCGATCTTTCGGTAAGCGCGGACGAGGGAATCGCGAAGCAAGCCGCGGTGCCCGTTGGCGCGGACGTGACCTTGCGCCTTACGCCGCCGGCGTCTCTCAGCGGGTTCGTCGTGGACGGTGCGGGCGAACCCGTTCCCGGCTGCTCCGTGCGGCTCACCAATCTCGACGAATCGGGTAAGGTCTCCTCGTTCATCTCCGTGATGCAGGGCATACTTGGTGCGCAGCCCGGTGGCGAAAGCACGGATGCAAACGGGCAGTTCGAGTTTACGAAGCTCGCGCCGGGTTCGTACGTCGTGAAGGCGTCGAGCGCGTCGCGCGGGACGGCGGAGACAACGCCGCTCGCAGTAGCCGCGGGCGAGGACGTGACGGGCGTGCAGCTCGTGCTGAGTCCGGGCGTGACGATCAGTGGGACGGTGTTTGGGCCAAACGGCGAACTCGTGCGCGGCGCGACGGTTCAGCTTGGCCCCGTCTCGCAAGACACCGCGGCGAACCTCGTTTCCGCTTTTGTGCCCACCGGCGTGTTGAAGACTGCCGGCACAACGACAACCAACGAATCCGGCGAGTTCACACTGAATCAAGTTGCGCCCGGCACGTATCGGTTGGTCGCGTCGCACACCGAGTATGCGAAAAGCATCGACCCGAACTTTACGGTATCGGCGGGACGCGACATCACGGCGCACCGGATCGTTTTGGGCAAGGGAGGCGAAGCGCGCGGCACTTTTACGATTGACGGCAGGCCGCAGCCCGGTGCGATGATCGTGATGCTGGGCGAGTCCGGCGTCGAGATCGTGCAGACCGACAGCCAGGGCCGGTTCGACGTAAAGGGGCTTACTTCGGGCACGCACATGATCGCCGCGTTCGATCCGTCTCGGATCGCGTCGGGCGGCGCGGGAATTCAGTTCAGCCCGCAGGTCGTGGATATTAACGACGGCGAGGCCGCGGACATCTCGCTCGGCGGTTCGGGCGGCGTGAAAGTCACCGGCACCTTGTCCGGCGGCGACCTTGGCACGCTTACGCTCGTTGCGTTGCGCAGACCCGACGGCACGTCGCTGTCCAATCTCGATCTGACCGATTTTTCAAATCTGCTCGAATCGTTGCGTTCGCTTGGCAGCCAAACTGTCGCGGGGCAGGACGGCGCGTTCTCCATGGAAAACGTCCCGCCGGGCAACTACACGCTCGAGGTCTACACCATGGACTTCGACGAGTCCAACCCCGATATCAACGCGCTGCTGAACCTTCCGCGCACGCCCGCCTACAGCCATCCCATCGAGATTGGCCCGAATCAACAGCCGCTCGAAATCGATTTGTCGGCGCTGTAGCAGAACGTGTGTTACATTTCTGGCCGTGAACGGGACAAGGGTGGGGCGAGGCTCCGTCCGAGCCACCTTCGTCATGGAGATTCACCGCAATGTCGAGCGACACTGACCATCCCGAGCGAGGTAATCCCGCCGACGGCAACTACTTCCTTGACCGCGGGTACATAATTCTTGCGACCGTCTGCACACGTCAACGCAAGCCATGGTTGGCCAATTCTCGCGTTCACGCGTTACTGCGCGAGGCGTGGCAAGAGGCGAACGCATGGCTTGTCGGCCGTTACGTTATATTGCCCGACCATCTTCACTTTTTTGCGTCCCCGGGCGATGGCGTGACCGATATCGATCCGTGGATAAAGTATTGGAAGTCCAGATTTTCGATGAAGTATCTCGACGTAAGATGCAAGTGGCAATCGCGATCATGGAATTCTAGCCCAACTTCCGCAGTTTGGAAAGCGATCATGATGATTTTTTAGGCATGAAGGGTTTGGGAGCGTTGTAAGTTCAGTGGTGTGAGTGCCTGGTTTCTCCT
>JABWCD010000036.1 GCA_013359265.1 Candidatus Hydrogenedentota bacterium | reverse complement strand
GTGGCGCTACCCGTGGTCAAGCGCCGCGGCACACCTGGGGCAGGGCGACGCGTCGGGCCTGCTCGACCTGACCGCCTGGGCGCGCAAGAGGGACGCGACAAACTGGCAGGCCGCGCTCGTCGAACGGCTCGACCCCGGTATGGTCCGCCAACTCCGCGTCCGCACGCAGACCGGGCGCCCCCTCGCCGGCGACACCTTCCTCAGCAAACTCGAAACCAAACTCGGCCGCCGCCTGCGCGCACTCCCACCGGGCCGACCCAAAGGCTGGCGCAAGAAACCCGCCAAGGCAAAGAAGACCACGAAATGACCGCAAATAACAGGTGGCTGTCCCTGGTTATACGCGTCCGCACGCAGACCGGGCGCCCCTTGGCCGGCGACACCTTCCTCAGCAAACTCGAAACCAAACTCGGCCGCCGCCTGCGCGCGCTCCCACCGGGCCGCCCCAAAGGCTGGCGCAAGAAGCCCGCCAAGGCAAAGAAGACCACGAAATGACCGCAAATAACAGGTGGCTGTCCCTGATTATAAAGAAGACCACGAAATGACCGCAAATAACAGGTGGCTGTCCCTGGTTATACTGGTTATACTATACGCATTTAGTTGCTTATATGCAACTGGACAAGTCTGCTCGGAAGATCAGCTCCGTCGGCAGTGGCCTGGCGATTGCTAGTCACTGCGTAATATTCGTGTGTATCGGCAGACTAGGGCTATGTAGTTCTTAGGCAACGGAGTGACTACTGTGCGCCATACCTTCACGGCGGTTTCACTGCTACTCCTTGCGTCTCTCGGGTGCACTGAAATGACCGTACTTAAGATAAGAGCGGTCAAGGTCAGTTTGACTGAGTATTCGGATGGGCACGAGCTCAGCGATAAAGACTTGGAAGTCTTGCCCGGGCCGGATATGGATTTCGGCTCCATGCTGTTCGGACCCAAGTCCAGCCAATCGAGACCGACAGCAATGTGCGTGAAGTTAAAGAATCGCAGTACTATCAAATGGACTATTGATGTATCGCAGTGCAGGCTACTGGGCGTGCAAAGAAAGACCGATGGGTTGGTTCTTATGGAAAACGTTGCCGTAAGAGAGGCATCTGTTCTTTCGGGACCCGCACCGGAAACAAAAATCACGCGATTTGTCATTGAGGCAAAGCACGAACAGGGTATGGGCTTTAGTTTTAACATGAAGCCCTTCGACTGCTGTGTGCTCATATTGCCAGCCGTCTCGGACGATGGACAACAGGTGGTCTATCATTTGCTGTATTCGGAGAAGCATGACCGCATATCAAGGCGGTTAGTAGACATATTCATTGCCAGTGACGAACTGTGAATAGGTAGCTCGATTGCGTGACAAAACGTGGCGCACAGGGACATGCGAGACCTTGCTGGTTGTCGTTTCGTTGTTCTGCATGGGATGTCCCACCCCCGGCACCGAGAGCATGGACGTGCGCGACGTGAACGATGCGGCGGTGGCGCAGAATTAACTAGGGACAGCCACCTGTTATTTGCATCGTGCCCGCGGATGGCGTACGCATGTTCCCGTGCCACGCATCGCCCGTATCGTCATCCCCGGCTGCGCGCGCCACCAATCAAATCCCAAAAGCCTCTTGCCAATTCCCCGACTTGCGCGTATCGTACTGTAAAGGTGTGGGGGCGCATAAGTAGTGCGCTGTACGCTCCAATAGGGCTGTGGGCATGCGCGCTCGGCGGTTCGCGCGTGGAGGACGGCGGTGTGGCGCGCGCGAAAACTGCTGCAAAGGAATCCGACCGCGATCGAATAACGAATTCGGAAGTGCTCGGTAGAGTGACATAAGCGATCTGCTGCACGGGGGTCAACACTTACGGGGCGGGCAAGTCGGAGGCACTATGGTTGCCAATTCGTTCCGCAAGACTACATACACCCGGCGTCCCAATAACTGGCGCACAGGGACATGCGCGACCGTGCTGACGGTCGTTTCGTTGTTCTGCATGGGATGTCCCACCCCCGGCACCGAGAGCATGGACGTGCGCGACGTGAACGATGCGGCGGTGGCACAGGACATCAAAAACCGCATTCTCTGGGATTCGGGCGCCATCATTGGCAAGTACCAACTGACCGACCCCGGGAACCAACTCCAGCCGAATCCCGACTATCCATCGGGAAAGATCGTCGTCATTCGGGCGGCGACGACGGATTGGCTTCGCAATACTGCCGCGACGACCGGCTACATCACCGAGATTTTCTTTGGGTCGAGTGACCCGAGGAAACCTCCAGCAAGGTCCGTTGCCGGGTACTACGCAGAGAATTCGTATGGGCAGTTTAAGCCGACGTCGGGCGGAGTGCCCGCATGGATCACGTTGGGCGCGCCCCTGTCCAATTTCGGGGACATCGAATCGAACCCGTTCTTCACGCGCGAGGCCCTGCGCATCGCCAACGTAGATTGGAGCGCGTTGGATACCGACGGCGACGACGCGATTTCGCGCGCGGAAGCGCAGATCGTGCTGCTCATTCCAAACGGCACCTATACCACCGGCTACGCAAGTGTCCGCAACATAATCTTGGGCGGGTCCGCGACACCGGACGGCGTCTTCGATTTCGGGACCCGGCCCATCGTGTTTTTCAGTCTGATGGCGAGAGGCGCCGTCGACAGCACCACGAACCCGATCCGGTACCACTCGTCCGTTCTCCACGAAATGAACCACGCCTTTTTCAACTTCCCCGACCGGTACGACGCCAATTCCGGGAACGGGCAGTACGACATCATGGTGCTCGATCGGAACTGGATGCACATGACCATGCACGACAAGATCAAGATCGGATGGATACAACCGAAGATTCTCAACGCGCATTTGGGCAAGGTGCTTCGTTTCCCGAGTTCCGAAAACCGCAAAGCCGCGCTCATCCTGGTCAAACCGTTCAACGACGATCCGGGCGACGGGCCCTTCGAGTACTGGGTCGTCGAAAACCGGAACCGCGCACAATCCGCGGGAAACTACGACGCCGATTTTCCCGAAGACGGGCTGGCCGTGTGGTACGTCGCGGAAGGGATCTACAACGACGGCCATGACGACGTGCGGTTGGTGGACGCCGACCTGCCCGACCAGGACCCGGACCTCTACAACAACCCAACCCTTGGCGCCCTGTTTACGATGGATGCAGCCGACCCAAAACGCCTCCTGATCGATTCCAACGGCGAATGGTCGCTGCTCTGGTTCCAAAACGTCTCCAACGCCAGCCCAACCATGACCGCGGAATTCTGAACGGTGAGTAGGAAGTAAGAGCAAATACCAGGTGACTCTCACTACTCCATCGTTAACTCGTTCCCAACGGTCCCATCATAAACTCGTTCCCAACTTTCCAGTTGGGAACGCGCTCGGAAAGCTCTGCTTTGGTCGCCCGAGTAACGTTGCGTCGCCTAGTCCACAAACGGGTTCCGTATCGTCAACCCCTCAATCCGTTGCTCGTGCCGCAAATCCTCGCTGTAAAGCACGGAACACCCGCCATCGAGTGCGGCGGCGATGATAAGCGCGTCGTAGAAGCCGTGCTGGTAGCGCGACTGCAACTCGATACCGCGGCGATACAACGTTGGCGATGGCATTACCCGCCACAACGGAACAAGCACGGCATCCAAAAAATCGCGTGCCTCCCCGGCGGACATGGGCTTCTCAACTTTTCGCGTAAGCACGTTGAGCGTTTCCTGAACCACCTGGAAACTGGTGCACGCGGACGCGGTTTCAAGGGCGCCGAATACGATCTGATCCGCTATCCGCTGCTTATCGGGGGCCGTTTCGTCGAACAGGTAGATGAACACGTTGGTGTCGATAAACTCACCGCTCATTCATTTCATCTCGCGTGAACTTTCGTCCGCCCGTACGCACACGAGAGCGAAGCTCGTGAATGAGCATCTTGGCCTCTAAAGCACGTGACCGCTGACCGGCGTATGATGCAAGCCAGCGCCGAAACGCCTCGTTCAACGTAGTCTTCTCTCCACGGGCCCGTTCTCGCGCCGCCTCAATCACGTTCTCGTCGGCGCTCAAGGTGATGTTTCTCATGATGTTCCTCGCACCCAACATACACACGAATATAGTGTACACTATCTCAGTGTAGCTTTCACCACTCGTCGCCCCGCTCCCTTCCCCGTCCATCCCGACTTCGGATTTTAATCTGCGTAATCCGTGAAATCTGTGGTTAGACGTTCTTTATTGACATGCTTCGGATGATTTTGCGCCTTTCCATTAAAACCCCTCGTTTCGCAAAAGACGCAACGACCGCGATTTCCCGGGTCTTCGCTTTGCCCCTCCACAATTTGTCAACCAAACAGAGGTGGTTCATTCTCACTTGCCACCGCTCACGATTCTCCGACGCATTCTGACTTCTGACTCCTGGCTCCTGACTCCAGACTCCTGACTCCTGTCTCCTACCTCCTGCCTCCTTCCCGCCGAGTGCAACACAATGGACTAATAAACAGGAGCCATCATCCGGACGACGAGTGTCCCCGTCGCACGGAAGGACTACTGCCGCCACAAGACGCGACGGCTTTCCCTGTCCCGGCCGCGCATGAAGATACTCGGGCGTGTGACCGCCAGGCCGTCGGGCACACGCGGTGGCAACGCCGCTAAACGCGCCGCCGCTTTTTTGCGGCATCGTGCGCCGAAATGGTATGCTAGGCCTGTTTATTCAGTCATGCTCCGTGGGCGCTTTTTGTGCGGAACGCCGCCCGCAGCGCAATAGACCAGGGGAGAGCTTTTATGCCACTTGTACCCATGCGACAGATTCTCGACGAGGCCGCCAAGGGCGGTTACGGCGTTGGCGCATTCAACGTCAACAACATGGAACAGATTCAGGCGATCATGGAGGCCGCGAACGAGACGAAGAGCCCGGTGATCATCCAGGCGAGCCGCGGCGCGTTGAAGTACAGCCGGATGATTTATCTGAAGAAGCTGATGGAAGCGGCGGTGATCGAGTATCCCGACATTCCCGTCGCGCTGCACCTGGATCACGGCAACAGCGTCGCCACGTGCAAGCAGGCAATCGAACTGGGCTTCACGTCTGTGATGATGGACGGCTCCCTCGGCGAAGACGGCAAGACGCCGAACAGCTACGAGAAAAACGTCGAAGTCACGCGCGCGGTCGTCGAACTCGCGCACCCGCTCGGCGTGACGGTCGAAGGCGAACTCGGCTGCCTCGGCGGAATTGAAGACGGCCACGGCGCCGGCATCGCCGCGGACGACACCGATCACCTCACCGACCCCGAGCAGGCGGAGGACTTCGTCGCGCAGACCGGTCTCGATGCGCTCGCGGTCGCAATCGGCACGAGCCACGGCGCGTATAAATCGCTGCGCAAAGACCCGAAGACCGGCCAGATGCTGCCGCCCGCGCTGGCGATGGATCGCATCCACGAAATCCACCAGCGCATGCCGAATTGCCACATGGTGATGCACGGATCGTCGAGCGTCCCGCAAGAGTTGGTCGATGTTATCAACCAATACGGCGGCAAAATGCCGGGGACCTACGGCATTCCGCTCGAACAGATTCAGGACGGCATCAAACACGGCGTGCGCAAGATCAACGTCGATACCGACAGCCGCCTCGCAATGACCGGCGCCGCGCGCAAAGTGTTCGCCGAACATCCCGAAAAATTCGATCCGCGCGACTGGCTCGGGCCCGCGCGCGAAGCCGCCAAGCAGGTGTACATCAAGCGCATGGTCGCGTTCGGCACGGCGGGCCACGCCGGCGATTACTCGCAGATGTCGCTCGACGACATGAAGAAGTTGTACAAGACGGGCGCGGTCGCGGCGGCGGTATAATCCCTCGCGAACCGATCCGGACCCATTTATTAAGAAAGGAGCACGGGTGCGAGCCCGTGCTCCTTTTCATTTGAAATTCGCGGGCGCTTGGGTGTGGTTCCAAGCGCCCGCCCCTGTCCACCGCGGACGGCGGAGCCCCGCGTAGTCAGGAGTACGCCCCCCTTCCCGTGTCTGCACGGCGAAGCGACGCGGATGCAATCGCAGCGCGAAACATTTCTCGCTCCAACGAACAACCGCATCCGCAAACCTCCTTGCATCTGCAGAAGGTGGCGGACTTGGGTCTTGGGGAACAAGATCAGTGCCAAACACGTTTGACGCGTGCAGCCCTGTCGCAAGCCTAGATGCAACTGCCGCTTACGCGTACCCGCCAAATCGCGCCCGCACAACCACCCCCAAGATTCGGCCGCTACGAATTAAGTAACTGAACACACCGTGTTAACGGACTGAACACGGCAGAGCGAGCCAAAAAGGCGGGCGCCTGGGTGTGGTGCCAGGCGCCCGCCTCGGGTTCACGCGAAGCGGGGCTGCTCGCGTTACTCGATGGTGAACGGCTTCTTCATGTTTGAGAAGTAGGCGGAGTTGGACGTTGAGACCACTCGGATGATGTAGCCGCCACCCTCCGCGACGTTTCCGGGAATGGCTACGTTCTGCGAGCCGTCGTTCTTGGTCTTCTTCTCGAGAATGGCGACGCGTTCTCCGCTCTTCCACAGCTCGATGCGAACATGGTTGCCTATGGGTCCGGAAGTCCACTTGACCTTCAACGGTCCGCCGGGCAACACGGTGGCATTATTCTTCACCGACCGGACGCTCATCATCGTCTCGCGGAGAATCTCGTAAACCTCGCCGGAAGTGAAGTGGCCGTTGTCGTTGCCAATACCGCCGAGCGGATTGCGGTCCGCGTCGAAGATCGAATCGTTATCGCGCACGTCGAGCCGCAGCGTTCCCGCGCCATTGCCCGTGTCCACCGTGACGGTATAGTCGTCTCCCGCACCGGTGACGCTGTCCACGGATGAGCCAAGCAATCCGGCCGTGGTTGTAACGAAATCGCCGGCGTCCACGTTGGTGACCGGTTCGCTAAAGCGCACGCGGTACCGCACCGTGAAGGCGTCCGTCGGACTCGCATCGAGCCGCGTGATGGAGCTAACAACGGGCGGCAGCGCACCGGGGTCGCTCTTGTAAATGGTGTACACGTGGCCGTTGAGAAAGTCCCCGTTGCCGATACCCGCGCCACCGAGCGGATTACTCGCGAGATCGACAATGCTGTCGTCATCATGCAGGCGAAGCTGAATCGTGCCGTCGCCGTCGCCGGTGGAGACGGTAATAACTGAGACCAGCGCGTCCCCGCGAATCCCGGTGATCGCCGCGCCCGAGATTCCTCCGGTCGTGACCACCTCGAAATCGGAAAGTTCTACGCCGACAACATCCTCGGTGAACTCGACGTAGAAGTCGACGGACACCGCCGACGTGGGACTCACGCTGGCGCGCGTGATCCCCCGCACAGTCGGTGGAACAAGGTCGGTTTCGTCACGCAGTATCACGTATGTGGGGCCCTGCGCATCGCCGTTACCCGTGCCTTGGCCGCCTAAGGGCGTGCCGCTCGCGTCGAGAATCGTGTCGTCGTCTCGCAATCTCAACCTTATCGTGCCGCTACCCTTCCCGGTATAAACCCCCACGTGATACGTATCGCCCGTCCCACTAATACTCTCAAAGAACACTCGATCCAGCTCATTCACATCCAACTCAAAGTCGGCGATATCCACGCCACTGACCGGGGCCGTGAAATGGACCGTATACGAAACGATCGGCAACGCGTTTGGGCTCGGATCGTCTGCGTCGATGCGATCCACCGAGACGGGAATGTTGATTTCCGCGCAGGTTTCGCGTTGAGCGGAACCGTTGCCCGCGCCGGGTCCGCCCAGCGGCCGATCGCGAATGTCGCGAATCGAATCGTCGTCGAGCACCTCGAATACCACAGGTCCAACACCTATACCCAGCGCAACGCGTACTTTGTACTCCTTTCCTGTTCCATGTACCTCGAGAATCTCTCCGCCCACGCTTGCGGGCGCGTGGACTGCAAAGTCGCTCTCATCCACACCCGTCACGGCCTGCGCGAACCGTACTGTCATCGTCTCTTCGCCCGGGTTATCTGGATTGTCCGTGCACGTGTCGCAGGCAATCTCCTTCACGCGAGGACCGGCGTCCGTTTCGTCGGCTGCGAGGTACGCAAGCGTGAAGTAGCCGAGACTGGATACTTGCGCGGAAACGCGCCGGCCGTACGCATTCAGTTGCTGGCGAGCTACCGGATTCCATGGACCCGCAAGGGTCGGCGCCGTTAACAGGACAAGCGCATCGTCCGGCAGGCCAAGCAGGTCTGACTCGATATAGCGGAACAGAAGATTGGCCTGCGTATACCCGACTCGATCCGTCGTCAGGTGCCAGTAGCAATCGGTAGGGCCAACATAGACTTCCGGAATGTTTGTAATGCCATTCCCGGACTTGTTCAGCGTGGCAGTTACCGCGCCCGCTTGACCGTCCTCGAATCCAATGTTCACGCGCAGCACGGGAGACAATCTGCCGCCAAACCCGCGCATTGCCGTCTTCCCGCCTGTGTATCGCTCGACGGCCATCGCCGACGGTGCACCGCCGTCGCTCAACGCGACGAGAAACCATGCAGGTGCCGGTCCGTTGCACAAAACCACGTCAGTCTCGCCATCGCCATCAATATCCTGTTGCGATATGTATTTATCTACACTCCCCCCCGTACTTTCTATGAGGCTATCTCCGAGCGAATGCGGTTCTACTAACGTCGGGGGTAGAAGACGTTCGCCTGGGGCGATTTCGGGGGTGGGAACTACGCGAAATCCCCCCATATAGCCTAAAAGGACGTAGGCAAAATTATCGACAAAGTCATCCCGACCGTCACCCGAAACGTCACCCCACGCAGCGTCGCCCTTCCGCGTTCCATCCGTGGGCGCTTCGTGCCAACCAAGGCGGGTCTCGTTCCAAGAGCCGATAGGCGCGATCAATGGGTCGAGGTGCACGAATGATCCGTTTCCCGTAGGGATTCCGGGTTTGAACGGCGAACCAGGGAATTGGTACAGAATCGCCCAGTCCAATGCCGTGTTTTGGGAAGTCGCTCCGAACATGAGCTCGTCATAGCCGTCCTGATTCACATCACCCAGTGCGACGGTGCGACCAATCCCATTCGCGTTGCCGCCATTATATGGCCAGCCTTCGCGCGCGCCGAACATCACCACTTCGCCTGCCTCTGGAACGGGCGTAGCCAAGTCTAGTGTGGCAATCGACGAATCTAACGGCCCATAAAGCACATAGACCGCTCCAGGACGATCAAGAGGATGACCGTCTTCGCTCAGTTTAGCGCTGGACTCCGTGATGTCGCGATCGACGGATTCGTCGCCAATGACCAAATCGTCAATTCCGTCACCATTCATGTCGCCGCTCGAGAGAGAGGGTGCATAATCACCGGGGAGATATGTCCACGGATACTCTCGTGGCCGATCCCATTCCCATTTGGGATCGCGGTACTCACATAGAATCTTTGTGATTTGTAGGTCTCCAGATCTGCTCATCGCGCGTGTTGTGCCTCGGAAGTCTGTCTGCCCATAGATGATTACAATCTCCGGCATCTGCCATGTGCGATACATCGTCACGGCGATATCCGGCAGTGTGTCGGCATTTAAGTCTACGGTACAGAGATCGGCCCGCTTTATTGGCGATGGCACGTCGGATGAGTCTCCCGGCCAAGTTGCGATATCCTCACCATACGCCGGGTCGTCGAGGATAATTCGCGCGAAACGAGATGATTCGCTCTCATCCTCAAATCTAAACAACTTGCCGCGCGCGCATGGACCTCCAAAGTAAATGTACAGCTCAGTGCCATATCGTGAGGGGTCTCTGTCGTTTGCCAGGAATATGACGTCGTCGAATCCGTCCAAATCCATATCATCGCATGCGACGGCGATGCCCAGCTTGGTCATTTGATGGCGAGGGTAATCCGTACCCGGAAGCTCGTCGTCATGCGAGAATTCCGCCAAGTGGGTCTCATCCAGTGCCGGGTTTCCTGGAACAACCTTTTGATTCGCCAATCCGCGCCGATCGGGGCCGCCATATTCAATCACGATGGCATCATCCGCGATCTTTTCAGCGGGGTAAGTAGGCCATTCGCGATTCCGCCAACCGCTTAGGAACCCGATTAGATCGTGGTTGCCGTCTCCGTCGATATCTCCTGACTCGCACACTTGGTGCCCAGGCACCATGATCGTCCAAATGCGGTGCCTTGGCTCGGGTACCGACCAGTAAAAGCGGACGGGTTCGGCCAGAGCCTTCGTCGCGGCGAATGAGGCAAGCGCGAACGCCGCGATTCGAAGTGTGCGTTTAGCGCGAAGTGAGCTGGTCTTCGTGGTGAGAGTTTTCTGTCTGGCGGTGCTCATGGTCAGCGTTCCTCCCAGTGGGAGCGTCGCGGGGGATTGCGTTTGACCCCCATCCCAATTGGGGTGAAAGCATTTGCTGTGCCAAGACAAGAGGCAAAGGGATGTGCATACGTAAAGTATTTCTACGAGATACGTTACAAGCCGAGATTTACACCATCCATCACAAGTTTGAACACGGAGTGTCGTCCCGATTCCAGAATCGGGACGACCGATTGTTCAGTATCTGGATTTGCCATCAAGTTAGAGGAGTCGAAACCCGTAAAAGGCGGGCGCCTGGGTGTGGTGCCAGGCGCCCGCCTCGGGTTCACGCGAAGCGGGGCTGCTCGCGTTACTCGATGGGTTGTGTCTTATAGACACCGCTCAGTGACGTATAGGGACATAACAAGAAGAGTGCCAGAGCAGGCGCAAACGTGAAACTGCATTCACAAGCCAATGCGGTAAACAGGGTTGCGACGAAAGGGCTGGCGCACTACGACAGACGTTTCGGCTGCGCGGCGAGTCCAGATTCCAGAATCGGGACTGCGATTTGTCCAGTTTCTGAACTCGGACCTCGATGATGCGCCAGCCGTGTTCGATGCGGCTGATTCGGAATGCCGCTCGCGTGTAATCTGTTCGGTATCTGGAAGGGCACATGAAACGGAACGCACTGAACGCCGCGGCTCGAGCACTTTTCCTGATAACTGTCGTGCTCGCCGTGACCGCGCAAGAACCGAAACATTCCGAGAAGGAACCCCTGATGGCCATACGCTCCGAGGCGGTCCCGAAGCACACAAACCGGCTTGCAAACGAGACGAGTCCGTATCTGTTGCAGCATGCGCACAACCCGGTAGATTGGTATCCGTGGGGGGACGAAGCAATCGCGAAGTCGCGGGCGGAGGACAAGCCGATCTTCCTTTCCATCGGGTATTCGGCGTGCCATTGGTGTCACGTGATGGAGCGGGAATCGTTCGAAAGCGAGAGTGTCGCGGAGATTCTCAATCGAGATTTTGTGTGCATCAAAGTCGATCGCGAGGAGCGCCCCGACCTCGATGAAATCTACATGACCGCTGTGCAGATCATGACGCAGAGCGGGGGGTGGCCGATGTCGGTGTGGCTGACGCCGGACCTGAAGCCGTTCTACGGCGGCACGTATTACCCGCCGGAGGACGCGTACGGGCGACCTGGTTTCAAGACCGTTTTGAATTCAATAGCACAGGCGTGGAATGAACGGCGCGCCGACGTGGACAAGAGCGCCGACCAACTCACGCAGTACGTGAAGCAGAGCACGTCCGCCCGCATGGGCGAAACGGGCGCGCTTTCGTACGATTTGATAAAGGATGCCGTAGACGAATTGAGCGCGAGCTACGATCACTCGTTTGGCGGGTTTGGCGGCGCGCCGAAGTTTCCATCGGCGCCGTCGATTGCGCTGCTGTTGCGCCACCACTACAACACCGGCGACACGATTGCGCTCGAGATGGCGGCGTTTACGCTGACGCGCATGTATTGCGGCGGAATGTACGACCATCTCGGCGGAGGGTTCCATCGGTACTCGGTGGACGCGCAATGGCTTGTGCCGCACTTCGAAAAGATGTTGTACGACAACGCGCAACTCGCGCCCGTGTATCTGGAGGCGTATCAGGCGACGGGCGAAAAACTGTTCGCGCGCGCGGCCCGCGAGATTCTCGACTACGAACTGCGCGACATGCAGGACGCGAACGGCGCATTTCACTCCACCGAGGACGCCGACAGCGAAGGGCAGGAGGGCAAGTTTTATGTCTGGACGCAGGACGAGATCATGTCGATTCTCGGCGACGCGGACGGATACCTGTTCTGCCAGTATTACAACGTACGGCCCGGCGGCAATTTCAGTTCGCACGAAAAATACCACGCCGGACAAAACATCCTGCACGTGACGCGGCCCGCGGACGCTGTCGCGAAGGAATTCAGCATGAGCGTCGAGGACTTCGAGAACAAGCTCGCGGAGTGCCGCGCCAAATTGCTTGCGGTGCGCGGCGCGCGCGTGCGGCCGGGACTGGACGACAAGATTCTCACGTCGTGGAACGGCCTGATGATTTCCGCGTTGGCGCAGGGATACCAGGTGCTCGGCGACGCACGGTATCGCGACGCGGCGGAACGCGCGGCGAAATTCTTGCTCACCGACATGCGCAAGGACGGCAAGCTGCTGCGCACGCACCGCAAAGGCGAGAGCCGGTTGCTCGCGTATCTCGACGATTACGCGTTCACCGCGATCGGCCTGATCGATCTGTACGAGGCGACGTTCGACGAGCAGTGGTTGAACGCAGCAGACGACCTGGCGGGCGGGATGATCGCCATGTTCTGGGACGCAAGCGATGGCGGGTTCTACTCGACCACGGATGACCATGCGCATTTGATCGCGCGCACAAAACCGACGTACGACGGGGCGGAGCCGTCCGGCAACTCGATGGCGGTGACCGCGCTGCAACGTCTCGCGAAATTGCGCGACAACAAGCAGTACGCGGAGAAGGCGGCGCAGGTGCTCAAGGCGAACAGCGCGAACATGGAAAGCTCGCCGCGCGCGTACATGAAAATGCTGTGCGCCGTGGATTTCGAACTGAACGCCCCGAAAGAGGTTGCGATTGCCGGCGCCGCGGGTTCCGGCGAAACCCGCGCGCTACTCGCGGCGCTGCACGCGCAGTTCGTTCCGAACAAAGTCGTCGCGCTCGCAGACACGGCGAAGGCCGACGGCGAAATTGGCAAGCGGATTCCGCTGTTAGTTGACAAGGCGCCGGTCGGCGGGAAAAGCGCGGCCTATGTGTGCAAAAATTATGCGTGTCAGATGCCCGTGACAACGCCCGAAGACCTCGTGAAGGCGCTGGGCGGAAAGAAGGTAGCGCAGTAGATATGGTGCGGTTCTCACGTTGGGGATTGTGCGCGGTGGCGCTGTGCGCCGCGTTTGCCGCTGTCGAGGCAAACGCGAAAGCGACCAGCGACGTCGTAACCGTTTCGGCCGTTACCGATCATTCCGGTGTGCTGCCCGGCGGTAAGATTCGCGCCGCCGTAGTCATCGCGATTCAGGACGGCTGGCACACCAACAGCCACAAGCCACTCGACAAATACCTTATCGCGACGGTGCTGAAACTCGAGCCGCTGGAAGGCGTCACCGCGGGCGAATTCGCCTATCCGCCCGGCGAAGAGATCAAACTCGCATTCTCGGACGGCCTGGTGTCGGTGTACGAAGGCAAAACGGCGATCGGCGTTCCACTGGAGGTGGCCCAGTCCGTTGCCACAGGCACGCTCACGCTGAAGGGGTCGCTGCGCATCCAGGCCTGCGACGACAAGTCATGTTTGGGGCCGTCGACAATTAAGTTTGAGGTTCCCATTAAGGTCCTCGCTCCCGGCGAAACGCCAGCAGCGCAGGAAGCCGAGTTATTTGCGGCGATCGACAAGTACAGCGAAACCAAGCCCGCCGAAGCAACTGCAAAGCCAGCCGTGGTTGAGTCTGCGTCTGCGGTAAAGACAACGCAACCTGCCGCGGCCCAAACGTGGCAGGAGTTGTTGCCGCAGTTTGAAATCGCGGGTCAATCCGGTTTTGTCAGCACGGAAGAATTCTTGAAGTGGATTGATCGCTCCGAGAAGGGCGAAGCGGCTCCGCAATCCGGCGGGCTGCTTGGTCTGACGGGCAGCGTTGCGACGGGCGGATTCACGTTGAAGGGATTGGGCCTCCCGCTGGTCATTCTGCTGACGCTGATTGGCGGAATCACGCTGAACCTGACCCCGTGCGTGCTGCCGCTGATTCCCGTGAACCTCGCGATCATCGGCGCGGGCGTAAGGGCCGGATCGCGCACGAAAGGGTTCCTGCTCGGCGGCATGTACGGACTCGGCACCGCGCTGTTGTACGGCGTGCTGGGTCTGGTCGCGGTGCTCGGCGCGGCGAGTTTCGGTTCACTGAACGCGCAATGGTGGTTCAACGCGGCAATCGCACTCGTCTTCGTCGTGCTGGCGCTCGCGATGTTCGATGTGATTCTCATCGATTTCACCAAGTACCAATCGAAGCTCGGCATCCGGAAGGATTCCGGCAATTATCTGTTCGCGTTCATTATGGGCGCGGTGAACGCGCTGCTCGCGGGCGCCTGCGTGGCGCCGGTCGTAATCGCCGTCGTCCTGTACTCGCAGGATGCGTATGCGCGCGGGGCGGCGATCGCGCTGGCGCTGCCGTTCCTGCTCGGCGTGGGCATGGCGCTGCCGTGGCCGTTTGCCGGCGCCGGCCTTGCCCACCTGCCGAAACCGGGCATGTGGATGGTGCGCGTGAAGCAGGCGTTTGGCGTGTTCATCCTCCTGTTCTCGGCGTACTACGGGTATCAGGCCTACGGACAGTTCAGCGCGCGCTATCTCGTGGACAAGAGCGCGGTCCTGGCCAGCGCGCAGACCAGCGCGGAAGAAGGATGGGTCACCTCGCTCGACGAAGGCCTCGCACAGGCCAGGCGCGAAAAGAAACCGGTGCTGATCGACTTCTGGGCGACGTGGTGCAAGAACTGCCTGTACATGAACGAAACCACATTCAAGGACCCAGCCGTCCTCAAGCGGCTCGAGAACTTCGTCAAGATCAAGTACCAGGCCGAAGACCCCGAATCGTCCCCCGCGAAAGACGTGCTGGCCAATTTTGAATACGTGGGCCTGCCGCTGTACGTCGTGCTATTACCAAAGTAGTGGCCGGACCGCCGCCGGAGCGGCTCAATCGTTTGGATAGCTCCAGTTGGCGCCCATGCTTGCCAGGGGCAGCGCGCTTACGCCGCGCGCAATGGGATACGCTCGATCCCCGGGATACAGCACCCACAAATGGGCCAGATCGAGATCGTTCAACGCGCTGGTCATCGACCGCGTAAGCTTAGGGGCGTCGGTGTATTTCGCTTCAATCGCCCAATTCTTGCCGTGTTCCTGCCAGATGAGATCGACTTCAGCGCTCGAGTGAGTGGCCCAAAACGCAAGTTCCTCGTTGCGCTTCCCGATAGCGCGCGCGGCACATTCCAACGCGAACCCTTCCCATGATGCGCCCAGTTTGTTGTGTACGGCGAGATCGCGATCGGATTGAATCGACAACAGCGTATGCAACAGCCCGGAATCGCGAATGTAAATCTTCGGTCGTTTGACGATCCGTTTTCGAGTGTTCGCATGCCACGGTTGCAGCAAACGCACCATGAATGTGCCTTCGAGTATGTCAAGATACCGGCGAACCGTCATGTCCGATATGCCGAACGAACGGCCGAATTCGGCGTAGTTGATTATCTGGCCGTGGTAGTGACAAAGCATCGTCCAGAATCGGCGCAGCGTATTGGCTGGAATCGAGATTCCCAACTGCGGGATGTCGCGCTCGAGAAACGTCGCTATGTATTGTTCGCGCCATACTTGGCTTAACTTGTCCGAGGACGCAACGTACGACCGCGGGAGGCCGCCGCGCAGCCAAAGCGCGCGCCAATTCTCCCGGCCAACGTCATCCGGCCGGAACCCACCAAGTTCATGGTAGGCAATGCGTCCGGCCAACGATTCCGACGATTGCTGGATTAGGTCTCGCGATGCACTGCCGAGAATCAGGTAACGCTGTTCCGTGCGCGTATCGACCAAGTGACGAATCAGCGGAAAGATTTCCGGCGCGCGCTGGATTTCGTCGATCACTATCAGGCCCGACAAGGGTTCAAGCGCGAGCTGCGGCTGGGCGAGGAGCGCCACGTCACGCGGGTTTTCGAGGTCAAAAAAATGGTCGGAGGCGAGTTCCCGCGCAAGCGTAGTCTTGCCCGATTGGCGGGGACCGAGAATCGCGGTGACTGGGAAGGCGCCCAGTAGCCACCTAAGTCGTTGGGAGTCTGCGGGCCGGGCGATCATGAGGAAAGTATATCAAATAATTATTGAAATATCATCATACACAGATGATATTTCAATAATTAATTGGCGCTCCGTAAACCAAAACCTTGCCAGATTTGGGGTTACCGGCGGCAGAGGGCTGAAACGTCACCAGTGGCGTATCGTGCGCGCCATCGCTCCAGTACCCGTTTCCGTCGGCGTCTGCGCCGAGGCGGAAGGACTCCTTGCCTTGGGCGAAGGCGCGGAGAAGGGCCATCGGCTGCGCGGTAGGCAGGTTGCGTCCCACCTGAACCGCGCCATTCGGGTCGAATGGCGCGTCGCCGAAGGCGTCCGCGCGCCCGACGCGAAGGACGCCGGTAAGCCAAACGTCTTGATCGATGGTCAGCCGCGGCGCAGGCGAATCGACCGGATGGGGGTCGATCTGCACGCGGTCCCGTGCGTCGATGGTGACGATCGTTGAAGTGTGGTTTGGACCGAAGATTCCGAGCCTGCCTTGCGCGTCCACGCGGAGACCACCCGCGGGTTTTCCGTTGAGCCGAATCAAGAGCGCTTCTCCAGGCTCGGCGAGGTCGACGATGGCTGGGCCTGATGCAATCCCCGCATTGCCGACGAGTATCGCCGCGGCAAAACCCACAAGCGCGCTGATCACGATCGTCTTCATGGCAATTCTCCAATAGCCTGTTTCGTATGCCCGTGGGCGGCCGCGCCGGTTGAAGCGGACGTGGGCCTTGCATTTCGCCGCACGAATTCGGAATTATACCGCTTCCCTCACTGCGGCTATGGGCTGGAGAAGCAATCATGCAAACCGACGACGGACGTCCTGCGTTTTCCAGGTCGCCGAACTACAAGTGGTACATCGTGGGGATGCTGTGGTTCATGGCGTTCTTCAACTATGCCGACCGTCAGGCCCTTGCGTCAGTATTGCCGCTCATCGAAAAAGAGTTCAGCCTCAATAAGGAGCAGCAAGGCTTTATTGTCGCCGCTTTTGCGTGGGTGTACGGGCTTGGCGCGCCGTTTGCCGGCTACATAGTCGACCGCGTCAAGCGCAAAACAGCGATTCTCGCAGGGCTGTACGCGTGGAGCGTAATCTGCATGGCGACGGCAATGTCCACAAAACTTTCGCACCTCATATTCTTTCGCGCAGCGGAAGGCGTGGGAGAGACCTTCTATTTTCCGGCATCCATGTCACTTGTGAGCGACTATCACGGCAAAAGAACACGGTCGCGAGCAATGGGACTACATCAAACAAGCGTATACGCGGGGACTATTGGCGGCGGATTCTTCGCGGGCATGATCGGCGAGTACTACGGATGGAGATGGTCGTTCATCATATTTGGCGGACTGGGCATTCTGCTCGGCATTGTCCTGCATCGTCTGGTTGTGGAACCCCAACGCGGCGCGGCGGACTTCGCGGATTCGGGTGTCAAGACGAAGGGGCCGGTGCAAGGCATGTCGGTGTTGGACACGGCTCAGTTGATCTTCTCGACGCCGACGACCTTGTTTCTTCTGGGCGCCTTTCTGTGCGCAAACTTCGTTGCGGCGGTCATGCTTTCGTGGATGCCCTCGCTGTTACATGAGAAATTCAATCTGAGCCTCACGCGCGCCGGGTTCGAGGCGGTCGTCTATTTGCAGGTGGCGAGCATGTGTGCGTCGCCGTTGGGAGGATGGCTGGCGGACAATCTGCGTGGGAGGTTCTTTGGCGGCCGCATGTTCGTGCAAGCGACCGGCGTATTCCTCGGAGCGCCGTTTGTGTATGCAACGGGCACCACCTCTACGCTCTCCACGCTGGTCGTTGTCATGGCGTGCTGGGGATTCTGTAAGGGCCTGTACGACGCGAACATCTTTGCGTCCATCTACGACGTCATCCCGGCCAACGCGCGCGGTACCGCGGCGGGCCTTATGAACTGCATAGGCTGGCTCGCGGGCGCAGGCACGGCGCCAATCATCGTGGGCCGAATTGCGGACCAGTACGATTTGGGCTATGCGATTGCGCTGACGTCGGGCGTATATATCGCCGCGGGCGTGATCCTGATGCTGGGCGCATTGTTTTTCATTCGCCGTGACGCGGAACGCCTGCATGCGAAGCTCGCGAGCGAATCCAGTCCACCGGCGTAACGCCGTTTCGGATTTGCGATTGCCCGGCGCAATCCCGCATTTCCCGCCGCCCCACGACGCCGCGGTGGAAGTAAAATCCTTCGGTGCGGCGGAAAACGCTCACGAGTAAACCATCGAGCGCACCGTCTTTTACGTGCTCGTGCTCGTGCTTCGTCATCGTACTCGCACTCGATACTCGAAACGATCGAGTACGATGACGAGCAGAAGCACGAGCACGCGGCGCAGCCGGCCGTGAGACGCGCAATCCGGCGCTACATACGGTCCCTGCGCAGCCGCCGCAGTTCCCACATCGACAGGACGACGATGGTTACGGCGGTGAGCGGCATGATGAAGTAGAGCATTGCCGTTCTGAATCCCGGCGGCACCTGGGGCAGTTGCGACTGCATCACGAGGTACGCGGTGTACGCCGCGTAGTACCCCAGGAAGAGCCCGCCTTCCCACCGGCTGATGGCCAGTCCCGTAAAGAAAATTGGCAGGCACGCGACCATGATTGCGACCATGATTGGTATGTCGAACGCGAGCGCCTGGGCCGAGACCGCGACCGGTTTTACGATGGCCGTCGCGCCAAGCACGGCGAGCACGTTGTAAATATTGCTGCCGACCACGTTGCCGATCGCGATGTCGCGCTCGCCGCGAATCGTGGCGACGATGGACGTGGCGACTTCGGGGAGCGAGGTGCCGACGGCGACGATGGTGAGACCGATGACGAGTTCGCTGACGCCGAACGCGTGCGCGAGTTCGACGGCGGCATTCACGAACGTGCGCGCACCGTAAACGAGCAGCACCAGGGACAGCGCAACGAGCGCGGCGTTGGCAAGAACGAAACCGGCCGTCACCCGTTCCGGCGCGGCGAACTCCGCCGCGAACTTCTCCTGTGCGGCCCGGGTCTCCTTACGGCTCTTGCGAATTACGAACGCGGTGTACGCGGCCATCATCCCGAACAATATCAAACCCTCGATTCGTCCGATGCGGCCGTCGTATCCCAGCGCAGGAACGAGCAGCGCCGCGCCGATCATGATGGGCACATCGAGGCGAATGAGTTGAACATTGACGCGAAGCGGAAACAACGCGGCACACGCGCCGAGGATGAGCAGAACGTTGCAGATGTTGCTGCCGACGACGTTGCCGATGGCAATGTCCGATTGACCGGCCCACGCGGACTTCACGCTTACGGCGAATTCGGGCGTGCTTGTGCCGTAGGCGACGACCGTGAGCCCGATAACCAGCGGCGAAATGCCGGCGGCGGCAGCGAGTTTCGACGAGCCGCGGACGAGACATTCGGCCCCGGCGGTCAGAATCGCAAGGCCCACCAGCAACAGGAGCCATGGTACGGCAGTCACCCGGCGACATCTCCTTCGCGAAACGCGAGCCGCAGATCGCCCTGCATGGTGGTCAGCCAGAACTCGCCCGGCTTGTGTTCGAAGACGTACGTGTAGGCAAGCGACGCGCCGACGCCATCGACGCGGCGCGCGACAACGAACGGCTTGGTCCAAGTCGCGCCGTTGTCGGTCGAGAACGCAATCGACAACTCCGCGCGGTAGTTGTTCGCGCGCACGTCGGACCATTGGCCGTCGCCGCCAACATAGACCTCGTCCGGCGCGGTGGTCTCGCCGTCGGGATACAGCCGGTTCCACGCGAGCATAAGGCGTCCGCTCGCGGTGCGCGTCAACGTGCCCGGCGCGCTGCTGGCGTCGATGGACGAAGGCCGCAACTCGCGAAAGTCTTCGCCGTCGTTGTCGGAGTACGCGGACCAGAATTTGCCGAGGTTGGTGCGGCACAGCAACCAGACGCGCCTGTCCTCGAGTTCCGCGAGCGTGCCCTCGATCAGGCCGTCGTGGTGGCCGCGTCCGCCGATATCGAGCAGATTCGATCGCTGCCACGTCTTGCCATCGTCCGTCGAGTGGCGCGGGCGCAACGCGTGGCGGCCGTCCTCGTACATCAACTCCTGCACCGGCGCGACGATCGTGCCCGCGCGCGTCTGGATCATGCTGTGGATATCGCCGCTGTAACCATCGTACATGATCTGGAAATCGGTCCACGTCTTTCCGTCATCCAGGCTGCGGATCGAGCAGGTTGGCAGGTGCGCGTCCGGCTCGGGAAGCCGCTTTTCCGCGTTCCATTTCCACTGCTGCTGCGTATCGTCCATGAACGCGAGCACAATCGCGCCGGCCGCCGTGCGAATCATCGCGCGTTCGGGCCGAACGACAAACGCGCGCCCCGCATTCGCGGTCAGTGAATGCGCTTCCCACGTAGCGCCTTCGTCGCGGCTGATAATGGCGGTGTTGTCGTGAATCCCGAGCACGCCGCCATCGCCCGTGCGCACGAACGGTCCGAGCGGGAGATCGTTGCGCCACGTAACGCAGTCGGGCACTTCGATCCAGCCCGCGCGCGTGGCGTGCCGCTTCCAACCATCGCGCGGCGCGGGCGGATTCGCCGCCGCGGCAACGCGCTTCTCCTTTGGAAAGTCCGCGGATACGCGCTCCATCAACGTTTTCGCGTCGTTTTCCATCGCATACACGACCATGCGCCAGCGTTGGTCCGTGACCGGCGCGTCCGCGGGGAGCCACAGCGGATTGTTGTGCATGCAATCGTGCCAAGCCTGCGCCATGGACAGGGTTGAGTCATTCGCAATCGCGGTGAGATATTTCCTGTCGCGCGATACCGCGCCGATGACGGGTGTGAGATAGCGGTCCGTACTGTAGCCCGCCCATGCCGTCGGCTGCGTGACCGGCACGTACAACGAAGCCGCCATGTAGCTCTGCACCCAGGGCGGCGAGTTGTATTCGTGGTCCGGCGGTTGTACCGGAATCTTTGTGCGTTGCGTGTCCTTCAAGTACGTGAAGCCGTCGTTCGTGAATATGAAGCAGCGCTCGACAAACTGAGGATAGCGATCGGGCGCACTCGCGAACGCGGGCGCATGGCGCAACTGCCAGCAGAGATTCAGCCCCGGCGGCGATCCGGGCAACTCCTTGCCGGCGTGGTTTTCCGCATCCAGCGCGACGCGCGCCACAATCTCGACCGATCCTTGGCGCGGCGTGATTGTCGTTATCACCAGTTCCTGCGGATTGGCTTGATCGCGATGGCGCATCTCCACGACGCCGTCATCGAGCGGCCGCGCATCGACGAATTCCACCGCGGCCTCGTAGCACCACGCGTCGCACTGGAAATCGGGCACGTTCGGAAACCGCATCGACACCATGGGGTAGTACTTCCCCCACAGTTTTTCTTTCACGACCCGAATGGCGGGCAGCGTATCGGGTTTCGGAGTTGTCCCCTCCGCGATCACGATGATATCCGGTCCGCTCTCTCCGGCAGGCTCCTGACCCGTGGACGTGAATCCGGTTGCCAGGCACGCGATCAGCGGGAACGCCAGGGTGTAACTGCGTTTCATGACACAAGTCTCCATCCGTCGCATCGTGGTGGCGCTTCCCGCGAATGATACCGGCGTTCTCCGTCCGGTTACACTTCTTTTCGTCTTCCGTTTACGATAGTCACAGGTTCGCGGTTACATCGTACGCGATAGAAACAGGAGGCCCGAATGCCGGACCCGAAGCCGCTCGCTACGCTTATCGATCAGTTGAAATCCAATCTTGGACGCGTGATTCAGGGCAAGCAGGAGAGCATCGACCTCCTGGTGATGGCACTCGCCGCGAACGGCTCCGTCCTGATGGAGGACGTGCCGGGCGTGGGGAAGACAACGCTGGCGAAGGCGCTCGCCCGATCGATCGACGCCGAAATGAACCGCGTGCAGTTCACGCCCGACTTGCTGCCTGCGGACATTCTGGGCGCGTCGGTGTACAACCCGAAGGACGGCTCGTTTCAGTTTCGCAAAGGCCCAATATTCTGCAATGTGCTGTTGGCGGACGAAATCAACCGCGCGTCGCCGCGTACGCAATCGGCGCTGCTCGAAGCGATGAACGAGTGGCAGGCGACCATCGAAGGCGAGCGGCACGCGTTGCCGCAGCCCTTCCTCGTCATCGCGACCCAAAACCCTATCGAGTTTCATGGCACATATCCCTTGCCCGAAGCGCAGTTGGATCGGTTCCTGATGCAAATCAATCTGGGATACCCGCCGCCGGACGCGGAAGTGGCGATACTCCATGCGCAGGCGCAATCGCACCCGGTGGATTCGTTGTCGCCGGTCGTCGCGCGCGACGAGATCGTCGAACTGCAGGCGCGCATCCGCGGCGTAACCGTCAGCGAACCCGTGTCGCGCTACATCGTGCAGATCGTCAATGCGACGCGAAACGACGAGCGGCTGAAAGTGGGCGTCAGTCCGCGCGGATCGCTGATGCTGTTCCGCGGGGCGCAGGCGTGCGCGTTCTGCGCGGGCCGCGACTACGTGTTGCCCGACGACGTGCAGCGGCTCGCGGTCCCCGTGCTGGCGCATCGTGTTGTGCTTACGTCGAAGGCCAAATACGGCGGCAATGGCAAGGCGGAAGTGATTACGGAGGTGATTGCTTCCATCAGGGTGCCGACGTGAAGCGGCGGGGACCGAGCGACTTCGAGCGGTTCGCGCGCTATCTCTTGCAGTACAAGCTGACCAGCGCGGGGCGTTCGCTAATCGTCCTCGGGCTGGTTGCCGGTCTGCTCGGTTATACACTCGAGCTGCCGATCTTCTATACGCTGTGCTCGTTGTTTGCGCTGGGCTTTACGGCGCTGGTTGTGAACTCGGCGTTGCGTCCGAGGCTCACCATCAGCGGCAGTTTTCCGCAACTCGCCTGCGCGGGTCAGGCGGTGACAGGCTGGTTTCGCGTTGGCAACACCGGGCGCTGGTCCATCCTCGAACTTGACGCAAGCCTGATCGGCATTGGCCGCTCGCTGCGCGTGATTGACTCGCGAGGGGCGCGTACGCAGCTTGCTCCCGGCGCGCACGCGTCGTTGCCGATCACGATTATGCCGAACCGGCGCGGGCTGTATCGCCTCCCGCCCGTGCGCGTGTTCACGACGTTTCCGTTTTCGATCTGCCGCAGCGGACGCTCAGCGCCGCTCGGCGGGCCGTTGCTCGTTGCGCCGCGGTTTCACCCGCTCGCGTCCATCGATGTGCCCGCATCGCGGCGCCATCAGCCCGGGGGAATTTCCCTGACGTCGGACGTCGGCGAATCGCCGGAATACATCGGCAATCGCGAGTATCGCGCCGGCGACCCACCACGGCGGATCGACTTTCGTTCGTGGGCACGGCTCGCGCGGCCCGTTGTGCGCGAATACCAGGAGGAATTTTACTGCCGCATCGCGCTCGTGTTGGACACCTACGTCCCCGGACGGCGCTGGCGGCCCGCGACGGGGTTCCCGGAGTTCGAAGCGGCGGTCAGTATGGCCGCCGCGATTGCCGATGCGTTGGCGCGGGGCGAGTACCTGATAGACATCTTTGCCGCAGGGCCGGAACTGTACGTGTTTCGCTCGGGACGGAGCATCGCGCATTTCGAGAATGTGCTCGAGATTCTTGCGTGCGTCGACGAGTGCCGCACCAATCCGTTTGACACCATCGCGCCGGCATTGACCGACGAACTCGCGCGAATCTCGACGGTTATCTGCGTGTTTCTCGATTGGGACGAGACGCGCGAGCGACTCGTGCGCGCTGCCGTCGACTCGGGGTGTGCAGTGAAGGTGATTATCGTTCGCGATTCGGCTACCACCGCACCGATTTCGCGGGCCGATGCAATCGCCAACACGCCCGCGCTTGTGTTTTCATCGGCCGATGTGACGGCAGGGGCGATCGATTCGCTATGACGAATGCGACGCGGATACTTGCCGTGATGTTGTGCCTGATTGCGTCCGGCACGCTCGGCATGATGTCGATGCAGATCCTGTATCCGGCCGCAATCTGCCTGGCCGCCGTCGTCGGGTGGACGGAACGGTATCGAATTACGGTTTCCAGGAAAGCGGAATCACGACTCGCGGCCGGCGTAGCGGTCCTGTTTGCGCTGCGGTGGCTGCTTCCCGCACCGGCGTTCGGGTCGGCTCGCGTGCAGTTCATTTCGATTGGCATTCTGGACTACGCGCAAGCCTATCCCATCGCGCAGGCGCTGCTGTTCTGGATGGTGCTGCTGCTTTTTCTGCGGCGCGGCGGCGCGCTTCCGTTCACCTTGCCACTGTATCCGTCCCTTGTCGTTATTCTCGCCGGAACGATGCCCCCACGAGCGTTGGGCGCGTGGAGCGGCGCCGCATACCAGACCGCGGCGCTGGCATTAGCGTTGACGAGTGGAGCGTATTTCGTTGTTCATGCACAATCGCGCTACGTCGAGCCACAACACGCGCGGCGCGCGCGGCGAAACGCGTATATCCTCGTCTTGGCAATCGTGCTGTCGCTCGGGTGGGGATTGGGAAGGCTGCTGCAGAGTCGCGGACAGGACCTCGACCTGTTGCTGGTCGACCTCATGCGCGACCGCAGCCTGCCAACGTCGCCGGGCTTTTCCGGCGAAGGGCACCTCGACCGCGTCAATCAATTCAAGAGTATGAACAGCAACGCAATTGCACTGCACGTTACGAGCGCGGCCATGCCCGGATATCTGCGAGGGAAGGCGTTCGATACGTTTGACGGACGCCGCTGGTCGAGCGTGGCGCCGTCGCAGGACGTACAACCCATAAAAATGGCCGACGGCCGCGAAAACGACACGACGTGGTTTCCACTAGCGCCGGGCGGGGAGAATGGCGATTCGGAACATATGCTCGTGGAACCCGTTTCCTCCTTACGCGGCGCGGTCTTCACGCAATTGGAATCGGCGCGCGTGGGAATTCCGCGGCGCACGTTGTCCGTCGACGCGCATCGCATTGTCGAAGCCGGACAAATCGAACCTGGAGCGCCATACCGGGTGGCGGGTGTTCGCGCGGCGGACGCGCCGCTGACCGCCGATGAGCGGGAAAGCTTGACCATCGTGCCGAACGGCGTCGATCCCAAAATACGCGCCATCGCGTACGCGATCACGCGCAATTGCGCCGACGACGAAGCGCGAATGCACGCGGTTGTGGCCTACTTGAACGCTACCTGTACGTATAGCCTCAATCCGCCGCCGGTCGTATCCGACAATCCGCTTTCGGCGTTTCTCCTCGAGAGCCGCGCGGGACACTGCGAACTGTTCGCCACATCCGCGGCGATGCTGTTGCGGTGCGCGGGCGTGCCATGCCGGTACGTCACCGGTTTCGTCGCGGGCGAGCAAAACAGCTACGGCGAGTATTGGGTGGCGCGCAATAAAGACGCGCACGCGTGGGTCGAGGCGTACATCGAAGGGAGCGGGTGGACGATCGTCGAAGCGACTCCGGCGGACGGCGTACCCCAACGCGAACAGAAACAGAAGTTGGCGGAATTCTGGGAATACGCCGTACACAGGACGAAGTCCGCGATTGCCGCGATTCGAAATATGAACGCGCGCGAACTGGCCAATGCAGCCGTACGACTCCTGATCCGCTGGTCGCCGTGGATCGGCGCAATCGTACTCGTTGGCGTCGCCGCAATCTTGATCAAGCGAATTGCCGCGAAACGTCGCGCGGCGGTCGCCGCGTTGGGGACCGATCCAACCGCCCTGGCGATGAACCGGCGGTTGCGCGCGATGGACCGGAAAGCGGCGAAGCTGGGGTTGTCGCGCGGCCCGAGCGAAACGCTGAACCGGTTCGCGGATCGCGCGGATCAGGAACGCCAACCCGATCTGGCCCAATGGTATCGCGTGTATGCGAACGCGCGATACGGCAACGATGCCGGCGCGATCGCGGTTGTGCTTGGGCAACAGCGCGTGCCGTAGTCCGTCGTACGCAGGCTACTGCGCGGGCGCTGGAGTTTCCGCAGGGGCCGCAGCGGGTTCGCTCGGCGCCGGGGTTGACTCGGCAGTCGCTGGGGCCGGTTCCGCAGGCGCAGGCGCAGCGGCAGCATCCGTAGCGGCGCCCTCGGTTGCCGGCGCGGCCGCATCAACTGGCGCCGTCGATTCCGGCGCCGCTTCGGCGGGCGTTTCCTGTTCGATCCCAAGCGCGCGATTAAACGCCGCTGTATCGATCTGGTAGTGTCCTTTCGCGACCAAATCTTCGCGAAGGTACGCGACGTAGTCATCCAAGCGCCGGCGCTGTTCCTGCATCAGGGCCTGCTCACGCAGGGCCTTCTCTTCCTTCGGCCATTGTTCCGCCCACGCTTTTTCGTCGGGCGGCGTCTTGCTCACGAGTTCGACGAAGTACGTCTTTCCCATGAAGTCCGTAATTGGCCCGAAAAACGCGCCCGGCTCCTTCGTCTTGGCGGTCTCCAACACGTCGCGCGGGTTCCACATCGGGCCTTTCTGGAAGTCGTACGTCTTCGTGGTGAACGACGGAATCGTCTCGATTATTGCGTTGAGCTCCGGGTGCTGCGTCACGACGTCCTGCAGCGACTTCGCCGATTCCAAAATTGATCGCGCCAGGTCTTCCGTCTGCTTGCGGTACTCCGGCGAACCGCCGATGCGCGCGATCGTGTCTTGCACGACCTTTTCGCGTACCGCCTCGAGCGGTTGCGGCACCGCCGCCTCGAGTTCGATTACCTTCGCGACGTAGATGTTGCGCTGCGCTTCGAGCGGCTCCGCGACTTCGTTCAGCGCCACCGTCGCGAGGCGCGACCGGAACTGCCGCGCGTCCGAGTCCGGCAGGTTTTCGATATTGAGCGATTCGATGGAGAACTGGCCGGTCGTCTGCACCTCGAGGCCCGCCTCCAAGGCTGCCGCGCGCAAGTCGCCATTCGACTTGGCCTTCTCCTGAAGCTGCTTCGCCTTGTCCTGCGCCGCCTTATACTCTTCCTCGGACAACACCGCGGAAACGAGAATCTCGCGCGCCTTCACTTCGCGCGCGTTCGTTGTCGGATCGGTGCGTTCGTCCTCGACTTTGTAAATGTAGTATCCGTTCGGGCCGTAGGCGGGATCGCTCACCTGCCCCTTTTGCAGCGCAAACAAGGGCTTGCGATGCGGGCTCACCACCGGGCCCTCCGTCAACCAATCGAGATCGCCGCCTTTGTCCTTGCTCGGCGCCGTGGAATTCTCGGTGGCAAGTTTCCCGAAGTCTTCGCCGCCGCGCGCGCGCGTCACGAGGTCGTTGGCCAATTGCGGCATCGGCGGGACGAGCGAAAACGCGACAAACTCCGCCTTCCGCTTTTCCGGCAAGGCGTACGCTTCCGTGTTCTGGTCGTACGTCTCCTTAATCTGCTCTTCCGACGGTTCGATCTTCGGGGCGACCGCGACGTACTTCAGTTCGTACGACGTATTCTGCTCCTCGAATTGCTTTCGGATGTCCTCGTCCAGCACGCGGGCCGAGGCAGCGGCGCGCTGCACGACCAGTTGATAGGCCGTATCCAAGCGTTCCTGTTCGTAAAACACGTTCCAGTTTTGCCGTTGGCGGACGACCTCGTTCCAGCGTTTCGCGTCGAAATTGCCCGCCTCGTCCTGAAATGCGGGCCATTCTTTAATCTTCTCGACGAGATACTCACGGTCGAACTGGTAGTCCCCGCTCTTCGCCTGGCTCGCCAGCAGTTCCCGGCCGACGAGAATGTCAAGCACGCGCATCGCCGTGCCATCCCTCAGCATCTGCTCGGGGCTGGGAGGTTGCCCGCCGAATTGCGCCATCTGCTGGCGCTGCATCTGGAGGTCCCGCCGGTACAATTCCGCCGAAATCGGCGTATCCCCCACGACCGCTACGGCACCGCCCCCTTCAACCATGGACGGATCCGAACCGTATCCGAAGCTGCCGCCCCACAACACAAACGGCCCGATAATCAGGACCAACAGAATACCGAGCATCAGGCGCTTGTGCTTGCGCATCGCGTCTTGGATCATGAAACGGACACCTCTACTCCTTTGGCGTCGGACGCGGCCTGCCGCGCATGCGTGACGCCAGCCCAGAATCGTGCTTGCGAACGAAAAAGGATAGCACGCGGGCGCCGTGCCCGGCAACGCGGCGGCCCCTCGCAGGCGGGACAATCCTGTTCAATCAACGCCCCTTTTGGACCGGGCGGCGACCAACCAGAACCTGACCGGATACGCGCGGGTTTCTGGCGAACATTCATTGGCTCGACTCCCCCTGTTTTGTCGTAAGTCCATGACTGTGAGCAGCGTGGCCACTCGGCACGCCGGATGCTCTTTAGGTGGCGGACGACGTCGGAAACGACCCGCGGCCGGGCATACACCGCGGACGCCGACAAAGAGCGCGTAATGGCAGGAGCCGCCATTACCGCGATGGACAAATCCGGCTCAACAGGAGATCGAAACCATGTACATCACCTTCAAGCATCGGACAGCGGTAATCGGCGCGGCATTGCTCGCGATTATGTTCGTTTCATCGAGCGCCTTCGCGGACAGCGGCGACCTCGTAAGAAAAGGGCGCTTCGTGTGGCGTGCGGTGTCCGGCGACCTCGACCCAACGCACGGAAGCACAAGTACGGCGGCGAAAGACACCCGCGTCATCTACGACAAGGGCGACCTCGGCAAGTATGTCCGCCACGGGCGGTTCGTGACGAAGATCTACAACGACGAGTCCGCCAAGCCCTCCGCGTCGCCGCGGGCAACAACGGCATCGCGCACGCGCGTCGTTGACCACTACAAACACAAGCATGTCTTCCCAAATTAAAGCAATCGGAGCTATTGCGTAGCTAGAGCAATTCAAGTTTGAGCACACCGTCTGTTTCGTGCTCCTGCTCGTGAGTCGTCATCGTACTCGCACTCGATCCTCGATAAGATCGAGTACGATGATGAGCAGGAGCACGAGCACGCGGTGCAGCCGACCTTGAAATACTCTATATTCTCGTGCTCGTAATCGCACACTCGATTTGCACCGAAATCTACGGGACATACCGGACGACGTTTCTTAATATGCTCTTACAATCGCAACGTCGAATTCCACAATAGAGCAGGGACGCAAAAGCGTCCCTGCTCTGCGGTTGCGCGATTTATCCGGTGGCCCGTGCGCGCGGATTGGAATTGGCGGAGGCCAAAGATCGAAGACGACGAGGGACGAGATCGATTGCTTCAAGAGTAGCACGAGCACAAAAGATCGATCGGTCTTCGTACTTGCAGGGCAACCGGATTTTCGATTCGCTATTTGTCCGCCGGAGCGTTCAATTCGTAGTCGTGGATTTTCTTTCGCAACGTCGTCGGCGATATATCGAGCAATGCCGCCGTCTGCGTCACGTTCCAGCCGGTCGAGCGCAAGGCCCTTTCGACGTGATCGCGTTCCGCGTCGCGAAGTGTCTTCACCGGCGCTTCCGGACCAGCGTATGCCGCGGGCCGGTCGCCGATGGAAGCGGCCACATTGTCCTCGAGCAGCGTATCGGTGCGGGCGAGCAGCACCGCCCGCGTGAGCACATTCTCCAGTTCGCGCACGTTTCCCGGCCAGTCGTAGGCTTGCAGGCAGCGCATCGCCTTGTCGTCAACGTGCGACACGCAGCGATGCAGTTCCTGGCTCACGCGGGCCAGCACATGCGACGTCAATAGCGGAATGTCGTCGCGCCGCTCGCGCAGCGGAGGGACACGGATCGTGGATACTCCAAGCCTGTAGTACAAGTCTCCGCGAAACGCGCCAGACGCAACCATGGACTCGACGTCGCGGTGGGTCGCCGCGACGATTCGCGCGCGCAGCGGAATGCACTTCACGCCTCCAACAGGTTCGAAGCTTCGCTCCTGGATCGCCCGCAACAGTTTCGCCTGAAGATCGACGGCCATATCGCCAATCTCGTCGAAGAACACCGTGCCCTCGCCGGCATGCTCGAGCCGGCCCACCTTGTCGTGGTCTGCGCCCGTGAATGCGCCGCGCACGTGCCCAAACAGTTCGCTCTCCAGTAACGTCGGGACCACGGAACTGCAATTGATCGCCACAAACGGTTTGCCGGGCGACGTGGCCTCGTGTAAGGCGCGGGCGACAAGCTCCTTCCCGGTGCCGCTTTCACCCTCGATTAGCACCGGGATTCGGTTCTGGCTCAGCACGCCAACTTGCTTGATGACCTCGACGATCGAGCGGCTCGCGCCGACGATCTCCCGCGGATGAAACGCCTGTTCGAGGGGGACGCGGCGTTTCGACTTGGCCCGAATCTGTTCCTGGGCCGCCTTCTCCACGGCGATCAGTACGGCCTCGAGATCGAGCGGCTTTCGGATGTAATCGAACGCGCCCAGTCGCACGGCCTCGATCGTGGCCTTCATGTCCTGCGTGCCCGTTATCATCACCGCCAGACCGGGCGATTCGGCGTCCCGAATGGCCTTCAGCACGTCCAAGCCCGAGCCGTCCGGGAGCTTCAAGTCGACGAATGTTAGATCGAACCCGCCTTCGGCATGTAGCGACATTCCTTCGCGCGCGGTATGGCACGATCGTACAAAATGACCGTCCCGCTCGAGATGAATCTGGAGCGATCGGCACAACGCCGCGTCGTCGTCGATGACGAGTATCTTCATGCGATGTTTTCCCTTGTCAGGGGTAAGCGAATAGCAAACACGGCGCCGCCGCCGTTCCCGTTGCCGGCAGTTACCGACCCGCCGTGAAGCTCGACGATCTTCCTGACGTTCGCCAAGCCAAGCCCCGTTCCCGCCGGTTTGGTCGTAAAAAACGGCTGAAACACCTGATCGAGCGTTTCGCTGGATATTCCGCTGCCCGTGTCAATGACTTCTACGATCGCGCGCTCGTCCGCGTCTCTGCGGCCCCGCACCGTGACCAACCCGCCTTGAGGCGCCGCCTCGATGCCGTTAAGCACGAGATTGGTCAAGGCCCTGCACATGAGTTCGGAATCGACGAAAAGCGCCGTGTCGTTCAATTCGTCTTCCACCACGACACGGACCCGGTTCTTCGACGCCTGGTCAACGGTCAAGGAGATCGCCGAACGCGCCAGGTCATCGAAGCGCATCGGCTGACGGCGGATTTCCACCGGACGCCCGTACTGCAACAAATCGTTCAACATACGTTCGAGGCGTGCTACCTGCGCAATCGCAATATCGGCGAGTTCGCGGTACCCGGGATCGGACTCGACCGTCCGAAGCAGCGATTGCAGGTTCATTTTGATCGACGACAACGGGTTGCGCATCTCATGGACGATGCTGGAACTCAGTTCGCCGACCGACGCCAAGGTCGCCGTGCGGACCAGCTCGCGCTGTTGCGCGGCCAGCTCGTCGAGCATCGTATTAAATGCCTTGCGCACGTCTTCCGCTTCCGTGCCGCTCAGTGGCCCGACGCGATCCTGTGCGTTGCCCGTGGTCACGTTCTGCGCGACGCGGGCGAGCACGCGTAGGGGTTCACCCAGTTTGCGCGATGTCCACACTGCCACCACCAGGATTACCAGAAACGTGACGGCGCCCGTCACGGCAACGCGGCGCAGAAGCACGTCGATCCATGCCAACGCCTCGTCCACGTCCTGTTCGACAATGACCTCCATCGGGAACAATGCAACGGCGGCGAGCCGGGCCCATACGGCTTTACCGCGTTCGTCCGTGTACTCGACGTGTTCGACCTGGCCGGGAAGACCGCGCGCGGCGATCGCGTCGGGCAGGGGCCTCCGCATCGCAACTCGGTCCATATTCGGCAACGGCTCCGTCAGAATTTGGACCGAATGCGCGGCGTCCTTTGACTCCGCGCGCGAAGACGCCGAACGATCGACCCAAGCCAGGTACGTGCGTCCAGTCTCTCCCAATCCGGCCCGATCGTGCAGCAGCGGTTCGAGGCCGCGTGTGAGGTTCAGTTTCGCAACCACAAGTCCCTGCCGCGATCCGCCCGATTGTATGTGGCGGCCGATAAACAGAACGACATTGCCGTTACCGTCCAGTTCGGGGCGCAGCATCTCGATCTCGCCGTCGGCGGCAAGAATACCGCCTGTCCGAACGTATGCGCCCGCGTCGCCTGTATCCGTCCCATCACGCGACACGCGTGCGACAACCGCCCCGTCCGCGCCAAGCACCGCGATCCCGTCGTAGCTGTCAACCCGGCCAAGCACCGCGCGAAGCATGACGGTGGCTTCCCGGTCAATATCTTCCTCAGAGAGGTTGGCAAAGTGGGCGCAGCAGCGCGCGACCGATGGAGACGACGCGATGACGTCGATCTCGCTGAAGCGTTGCGCAAACCACGTCGAAACCAACGCGCTCCGCGACGTCGCCAACGACAGCAGATGCTCGTTGGTCTCCTCCAGAATCGCCTCACGCGCGCAGTGATAACCCTGGCCCGTCATGATCGCCATCGGCACGAAGGCGAGCAGCATCATCCAGACGAGCACTCGACTCGTCAGCCCGCCGAATCGCATACCGTTACCGCCCGAATTGCTCATTGGGTAATTCTATCAGCAGCGCGTGCCGGAATGGGGTTGGCCGGGCCCGCAAAAAAAAACGGGAGCGCCCCATCCACGGGACGCTCCCGGCAAGTCACCTTGTGTAAGCCGTTACTTCGGTAATACCAACGAATCCCCCTTGGCGGGCATCTTCCCGTCCACCAGCGAGCAGCGTGCAATCTTCTCGGAGACCGAGTCGACCTTGACGGTACCGGTCTCGGTGAAGGACACCTCAAGCGGAAGGCCGGTGTCCGGATCGACGATCGTCTTGCCTTCTTTGAGCGCTTTGAGGGTCATGCCCACTTCGACGCCGCGGTTCGTGCCGGCGTTAATAATAATGGTCTTGCCGTCAAAGTCGGCCACGCGGACACGGAACGGCTGGTTGCCGAGCGTCGCGGTAATGTGGTCAACACACTTGCTGATGCACTTCTCGGCAGTCTCGCCCAGTGGCGTCTTCTTGAACTGATCGCCGCCGGCGCTGAAGCCTTTCGCGTAAACGTCCGCGCCGATCGACTTGTGCGTGGCGGTCTCTTCCGCCTTGTGCGTCGAGAGCACAACCGTCGTGGTGAGGTCGATGATTCGCAGCGTCATGGCGATCTTCGACGTGACTTTGCTGCCGCCGATTCCGACGCTTCCGAACCCGCCGATGGGAACGCCGATGCGGCCGCTCTGCCCGGATTCGCCCGGCTCGAACTGCGTCACGGTGCCCTGGATTAGGAACTGCGCGCCGACAATCTGGCCGATCTGCCGCGCCGTCTGCTGGTTGATTCGGCCCGCCGCGCTGAGGTCCTGCTCTCTGATTGCATTATCGAGTTTCGGCCGTTCGACGACAAGGAACCGGCCGCTCTGCATCAGCGCGTCGGAAAGCATCGCGCCCATCACGGGGCCTTCGTCCCAACCCAGCTTGCCCGCGCCTTCAAAATCGTCCACGCACACAATGATTTTCGGACCGGAGGGCGCGGGGGCGGCCTTCTCCGCGGGAGGTGGCGCCGCCTCGGTGGACGACGATTCGGACGAACCCCCGCCCTTGATCTTCTTCAGGATTCCCGCCTGCGCGGGGGTGACAAGCGCGATGGCAAGCACGATGCACAGCGCGGCTGACATTGCGCGTACTGGTTCGGACCTCAACATTCAAGTTCCTCCTCGATGTAATGCAGACGGCTGGTGCGGCGCGTCGCTCCCCTCGATACCGGTGAGCGTGACTCTCTCCGTTAACCCCTCTGCGTAACGTGCTGGACACAACCAAGACGGCGAAATTCTACGGCAAACCGCGCGATTTCTCAACCGGAATCCCGCGGGTGGCGCGTTCAAAAACGGATCGGCGCAAAAAACAAAGCAGGGCCGAATTGGAATTCGGCCCTACTTCAATACAACGCCGTTACTGTTTATGCGCTTTCGCCGGAAGTTGCTTCTTTCGCGTCGGGGCCGCGGCGCCGCCGGCAACCGGCGCCGGCGTTGGCGCAGCGAATCTCTGGCGGTACCACACCACGGCGCCCAGGAACACTACGATCAACTCGATAATGTAAAACGTCAGGAGCCACGGCATGATGCCGCTGGTGAACCCGTAGCTGTGAAGGCCCACGCCGAGCAGGTTCACGCCCCACAACGAAAACGCGACAATAATCGCGTTGAACGTCGCCGCCATCGCGACCCCAAGATCGCGGACGTATCCCGCCAGGCGGCCATGAAGAATGGCCAGCTCCCACAGCACGATCATGAGCGCGCCGTTCTCCTTCGGGTCCCATCCCCAGAACCGTCCCCAACTGTCGTTCGCCCAGATGCCCCCCAGCACCGTGCCGACAACGGAGAAGAGGAGGCCGAAACAAATCACACCGTAAATCATGCGGTAGATGTTCTTGTAGAACTGAGGATCGTCTTTCTTCAAATTGAACAACCTGCCGATAATGTAAACGTGCGCGATAGCCGCGGCGAGCAGCCCCGCGGCGTAACCCATCGTTACGGTCGTGACGTGTGTCGCGAGCCAGAAATTCGTGTCGAGCACGGCCACGAGTTGCGGCATCGTGTCGACGCCCTGTTGCGCCTCGAACCGGAACGCGATGAACAGTCCCATCGCGCCGATCAACGCGCCAACCGACATCGCCACGCGCTGCCGGTTCACTAGCTCGATGAATATCGCGACGATGCAGGACACCGCCGTGACGAAGAGAATGACTTCATACAGCGTGCTTACGGGTGGGCGTTCGCGGATGATGCAGCGGTAGACGATGCCCGTTACGAGCAGGATTGTCGGCGGAAAGAGAAGGAAGGTTCCGATATACGCGAGCCAACGCTTCGCGGGCGCCATCCACGAGAAAGCCACTGCCACGAACGCGAGGACGTAGAGAATGAGCGCCCTGTAAAAGAAGTCCCAATTGTAGTAGCTGACCTCGAGCGGAATCTTGCCGTATTCGCCCCGGGCCGTCGCCGCGGACACCATTTCGTCGTGGAATTTGTTCAACTGCGTGAGGAACGCGGGCGGGTTGTCGCGCTGCACGACAAGTTCTTCGAGATCGACCAGTTGGCCCGCCAACTCCGCATCCACGTGGTCGCCGTGCGACATGTGATCGACCGCATCTGCAACGGTGAACCACTCGGGATGGTCCTCCGGCGTGCCGTGCGGCGGGAACAGAGCAAGGCCCATCGCCCGGCCGCTCAAGGCGCGCGCGTCCCGCACGAGCGTATTGATTTCGCCGGCGGCCTTCGCGCGCGCGTCGGCGTCCAACTGCATCACGGCCGCGGGCAGCGCATTGCGCAATTGCTCGGACTGCTCGGGCGTCAGGTTCTTCTCGATTTCTTCGATTCCGCGTTCGAGCGCCAGCGCCGTCACCCCAAGCTGCGTTTCGCGCGCAAAAACCGCGGTCAACCGTGGGACCGGAATAATCTCCGAAAGAATACTGCCGGGCTCGATGTGGAAATCGTAACGCGCGAAATCCAGGTAGTGGGTAATCTTCTGATACTCGAATACCGAATTCGCGAGGCTCACGATCTGGCCCTGTACCGGCGTAAGGTTCTTCGTTTCGCCCTGCGATTCCATGTTGTATTGCTGCGCGAGTTGGAAAAGTCTCTCGATGCCCGGCTCGAGTTCCGCGTACGAATAGCGGTCGCGCTTCTTCTTGTCGTCGTGCTTGACGCCGATCGCGTCGACCACTTCCGAGGATTGGATGAGGAATATCTTGTACTGCCTGGCCGCGTCGGGATAGAACATCGTGTCCAGCATCCACTCCATCGGGCCAAGCGTGCGGTCCTTCGGCGCGGCGGGCACTTCGATCGATCGCGACCCGTGCAGCTTGAGCATCACAAAACCGGCCATCGTGCTCAGCGGCTTGACCCGGCCTTCGTGTTGCACCGGCAACGTCGAGAACAATTCGATCGCTTCCGGCGTCCACTCTTGCGGCGGCAGCGGCGTGGGCGTGCCCTGCTGCGCAAACGCCGCAACGGCGATCGCCAACGTCAGGGCCGCGGCGCGGATCGAGTAAGCAGTGCTCATGTGGCTTTCCTTGTGGCCAGCTTGCGGTTTTCGGACCGGATGTATTTCGCTAGTTTCCCGGCAAAATGAATCGTCAGGCCGATGGTAATGATGATGCACGAATACAGCGGCCACTGGTCAGACGGATTCTTCACGACGGCGAGCGTCGAGCGCACCGGCGTTCCGCGTACGGGGTCTGCCGGCTGCCACGACGCCTGATAGAACGTGTACCCAAGGTGGCGCAGCGGTTCGTTCATCTGGATTTTCACCGGGGTCCTGGCGCCGCTTTCTTCAATCTTCGTCACTTCGCTCATGAACATGCGCGCCATGCCCGTGCCCGGGTGGTTCTCTTGGTGGAACTTGTCGAGCGCTATCGTGAACGGCAACGGATAGCGCTTGCGCCGCAGATCGACAGTGTACTTCTTGCCGTCAATCGTCACGCTCCACGGCGCGTCCGCAAGGCCCCACAGAATGCCTTCGTGCGTCGCTCCGCTTTGCTTCTCCTTCACGAGAACGTACGCGCCCGCGACGTTGCGCTCGGCCTCCTTGTCGAGGTCCATTTCCTGCAACGCAAACCCATCCACGACTTTCATCGTCTGCTGAACGAACGGCCCCGCGCCAACGGGAACGCTGTTCGGATAGAACGCGGTGATCGACAAATCGAAGGGCAGCGTGGCGTTTGCAAACGTCTTCGGGCTGTCGTCGTACGAAACGTACGCGAACGAGTCGTGCGGCACTATCATTTCCCGCGCGACCTGGCCCTCTTCCGGCTGCGCGATGGCGATTTCCCACAAGTAGTAGCTGACGAACTCGGAGGCCTGCTCGTTTTCCGCAAGCGTCATGTGGCCGTCTTCGGCGAACGTGTAGTTCACGAACGCCGCAAACACCATCACCAGCATGCCAAGGTGGGTGATGAGGTTCCCCACCGTGTTCTTGTTCTTGCGGATGCGCACGACGCCACCCGCTATCAGGTTGACGGTGAACAGCACCATGAGCAAGTACACCCCGGGCAACGGTATCGGCAGCGAAAAGTCCCCGAAGACCGGCATCCAGTGCACCACGAACATGGATTCAAAGTACTTCTTCTGCACTTCATACAGGCCCTGGTGCACCTGCTCGAGCGTGCCGAAAAACGTCAGGATGAGCAGAAGGATGAAGATGATGCACGCGAACCCGTACGACGCGATGAAATCGAACGATTGCTTCAGCAAGGCTTTCATTGAATTACAGCTTTAACGATTCGCAAAACGCTGCGAAGTTCGCCCTTTGCGCTTCCATGTCCGCGGCCGGCCCGACCATCTTGATGAAATATGCGTCCGTGCCGACTTCGGCGATCGTGCCCAGCATAAGGAAATCGGCGTGCGGCGCGCCCTGCATGTCGGTGTACGTACCCTTGAATTCCACCACGGAGCAATCGTTGCCCAAGACCTTGATCTTCGGGAGTGCCGCGATCGCCTCTGCAGTCAGCGCATCGAGACCCATCTGGCCCGCCCACCGATTCAAATTGGCTTCCACGCCGCCGCCGCGGTTTGACAGTTTCGCGACGTAACATTCCGACTCGCCGTTGGCCCCGGCCGTGAACGTAACCTCGCGCATCGCGCGCGGCGCGCTCTGCGTCCACCCCTCGGGCGCCGTCCAACTCAACATGGTGCCCGCGGCCACCGGCGCACCCGAACCCGGGACACTCGCGCCAATGGGCGGATGATCATTGGGCAGGTTGCCGGAACTTGAACCGGCTGCGCCCTGCGCCGCGGCGCCGATAGGGGGATGGCCTTCGGGTAAGTCCGACGACGAAGCAGAGGCGACCATACCCGCGTGCGGATCGGACGCACCCGGCGCGATCGACGCGCAAAACGCGTCAAACTTGGCCATTTCCTGTTCGACTATCGCCTTCGGCCCGGTCATCTTCACAAACACCGATTCGCCGCCCACACGCTCGAGCACAAGCCCGACCATGCGGAAATCCGGATTGTCCTGATCGCCGCCCATGCCTTTGAAATTGCCGTCGAGTTCCACGTATGCGGCTTGGCCACCGAGCAGCGGTTTCTTGGGAAGCGCCGAAATGGCCGCTTCGTCCACCGGCTCGAGCGCCATCTGCGAGCGCCAGCGGTTGATGTTCTCGGCAAGGCTGCCGCGAGCGGTGCTTACATAACATTCGGCCTTGGGGTCGCCGGCAGGACGTAAGTTAATGTTTCGGAACTGTTTAGACGGCAACTCGTCCCAGCCCTCGGGGGTCGTCCACGTGAACCCGGGCTGGGTCGCCGAAGCCATCGCTCCACCGCCAGTCATTCCGAAGCGCTCTGCGGAGCTAACCTCCTCCTTCGGGGCTTCCTTGGGCGTGACCAGGGTGCGGGTTTCGGCGATTTGCTCGACCCCGCCGGATGGGTTGCAGGAAAAGGCGATTAGCGATGCGGCAACGCCCGCGCTCACCGTCATCCATTGCGAAAAACGGGCCATTTCGTTACCTCGTGTTCTGCGCGCGACTCGCCATCGTACGCGATAAATAGCATACCCGCCGCGACTCGCTACGGTCAAACCGAAGCGGTTTTTCGGCACGCCACTGTAAACCGCGAACGGCAATCGAGAATTTCCGCACGATTCAACGAAAACATGCGTCCCGCAGCACCATTTCACGATCGTACTCCAACCTACGAATTTGTTCCTTGATCGGTCCTCGCACCATCCGCCATATTAAAATGGTAAGGGCCGACACATTCGAACCAACCATTCGTGCGGGGGTGCAATGAACCAGAACCTACGCTTTTACGCACTGATCGCAGCCGTACTCGTCGTTGTCGGCGGGTTGTTCTACTTCATCCGCGGCAATGACAAAGGCGATACAAAGGACTCCGCGCCAGTCGCGTCAAAGGCGGAAACACCGGCCACGCGCGACGCGGCCGAAGCGCCCACCGTTACGTCCACCCGCCGCGAAAGCCGATTGACGGCAACAGCGTCGCGTCCTTCCGCGCCGCGCGAGATGACCACCTCCAAGAAGATCGGCAACTACGCGATCAGCGGCCAGGTCGTTTTGCAGGAGGACGAGTCACCCGTCGAGGGCGCGGAGGTCTCGATCTACTGGACCGACAAAGATGCGGCGATCCAAACCTACGACGACGATAACGTGTGGCGCGCCCGCACGAACGTAAAGGGGTTCTATCGCGTCGATAAACTACCGCCCAGCCAGTACATCGTCATCGCGACGAAGGACGATCTCGCCGGTGTGAGCGGCACCGCGATTAACGCGCGCGAGCCCGAAGACAATATCGTCAACCTGTCGCTCCGCGCCTCCGGCGTCATCTCCGGAAACGTGATCAATGAGCAGCGCGAGCCGATACCGGGCGCCCTAATCGCGCTCGGCCAGGGCAAACGCGGCCAGCGCGACATCTACGGCGGCAACACGCAGACGAAATCCGCGCCGGACGGATCCTTCACGCTGAATTTTGTCGACGACGGCACGTGGACGATCAATGCCAAGGCGGAGGGATACGCCGTCGCCGAAGTCAATGACGTCGCGCTGAATTCCGAAAACGTCGAGATCGTGATGAAGAAAGGCGCGAGCCTTTCCGGCAGTGTCGTGTCGGTGGACACGACGAAACCCGTTCCGAATGTAAGTCTCATCCTTTCCCTCGCCGGCGGGCGCTACAACCGGCTCGGCACACAGAAAGTCTCCACCGACGCCGACGGAAAGTTCGTGTTCCCCGATCTGGCGGACGGCGCCTATGGACTGGCGCTCGACAAGCAACCGTATGTGATTTCCGGCCAAGTCCCGCCAATTACCATAGAAGGCGCGAAGAGCATCGAGAACATCCAATTGAACGTCGTGATGGGCGGATCGATCTCCGGGCGTGCAACGGATGCGGAGACCGGAGCTCCGATCGTTGGAATGCAGTTCAGCGCGCGCGGCGGTTCGGGCGGTATGATCCGCGCGGAAACGGATGAGGACGGCGTCTTCAAGCTGGAAGGGCTGCAAGCGGGCCAGTACACCGTGCGCCGCATGTGGATGGCGGGATACCGGCACGGAGAAGACCGTGAAGACAAGTCGGCGACGGTCGGACTGGGCGAGGAAGTGACCGGCATCGATTTCGCCGTGCCGCCCGGCCTCACCATGCGCGGGCGCGTCGTGGACAAGACCGGCGAACCAATTCCCATGGTGAACGTGACAAGCGCCGACGCGACGAACAACGAAGGCGAAACGATGGTGACCGACGAAAAAGGCCGCTGGGTACATCGCGGCTTCTCGCCCGGAACGGTCGTCACGATCACCGCGTCGAAGGCGGGCTATTCCGCGCCGCCGATGGAGAACGTCACGATCCCCGATCACGAACTCACGGACATCGAAATCGTGATGGACGCGGGCGCGAGTATCGCGGGCGTCGTCGTCGATAAGGAAGGCAACCCGCTGGACGACGTGTACGTCACGGCGGTCGCATCGAACCCGGCGTCGCCGGATCAGCGCCAGCAGACCGCGTGGAGCCGCGACGGCGGAAAGTTCAAAGTGCAGGGGCTCAGCGAAGGCGCATACAAACTGCAGGCGCGCCCGCCGCGGTCGTGGGGCCAGCCCACGCCGACGGGCAACGACGTGCAGGTCGCGAAGGGCGAAAACGTGACCGGCGTCAAAGTCGTCGTCGATTTCGATTCGGGCTCCAAGATCGCGGGCCGAGTCGTCGATTCCGCGGGCAAGCCGATCAAAGGCGCGAATGTGAACGCGTATATGCCGACCGGTGGCGGTGGCGGCAACGACGAATCCGATGACGACGGAAAGTACGAAATCGTCGGCCTGCAACCTGGCGCGCATTGGGTGAATGTCTACCACAATAACTACACGCAATTCCGGCAAGAGCAGGTCGAGGCGCCAAACCCGAACTTCAACATCACGCTTCGCGGCAAGGCGACGATCAAAGGCCGTGTTTTGGAGGCGCGGTCCGGCCAGCCCGTTCGCACGTTTTCGATCATGACGATGTCGGGCCAGGTCGATCGGGTTGACCCCGGCAATTACTGGGGCAACAGCGGGCAAACGTTTGTAAGCGATCAGGGAGAGTTCGAGATTCGCGCGGACGACGGCGGCGCGACGCTGTACGTTCAAGCGCAGGGCTACGCCCCCGCGACGCACAAGATTCCCGATGCGAAGGAGGGCCAGACCAAGTCCGGCGTCGATATTCGTCTCGATTCGGGCGGCGCGATCGAAGGCACCGTCATCACCAAGACCGGCGAACGCGTCGCGGGTGCGCGCATCTACACCGGCCGCGCGCCGATGGGCGATTGGGAGCGCCGCGAGCGGCCCTCCGCCGCGACGACGGACGCGAATGGCGCGTTCCGGATCGATTCGCTCCCCGCGCAAGAAGTGCGGCTGTACGCGCTGCACGAAAGCTATGCTTCGGCGACCGCGACCGCCACGCCATCGGCAGGCGGTGCGCCCGCGTCCGTTCAGATCGTCCTGGGCAGCGGCGGCACCGTGAAGGGCGTCGTGCGCGTAGACGGAAAACCGGCGAGCGGCTACGGCGTGTCGATTTGGGCGCAGGACGGCGGCCATCAAAACAACGTGAATGTCGGAAGCAACGGCGAGTACAGCTTCACCGGTCTGCCGGAAGGGTCGGTTTCGTTAACCGTGTATAGCAATCGCGGCGGCACGAACCGAAATGTATCGAAGCAGGCGGAAATCGTCGCGGATCAGACGACCACCGTCGATTTCGATATGGTCAGTGGAAACGCCGTGCTCGAAGGCAGCGTCACACGCGCTGGCCAGGCGGTTTCCGGCGCGTGGGTGAATGTGAACATCAGAACGGAAGGTGACACGAACGAAGCATCGGGCGTGCAGTCCGGCGCCAACGGCTCGTTCCGGTTTGAAGGGTTGCCGCCAGGAATGGCAAACGTGATGATCCATGAGAACGTCGGAGGACCGTCAGGGCAACGGACGCGCAGTTTCCGCGTCGAGTTGGTGAACGACGAGACGACGCGGCTCGACGCCGACCTGGATTCCGGCGCGCGCGTGAACGGAAAGGTCACCGGAGCGCCGCAGGGCTGGATGACGAGCGTAATGCTGGTGACGGGCGCTGTGGAGATCCCGGCGGATGCGAACCTGCAGGAGATGTATCAGGGCCTGACCGATCGCATGGCCGGCGGCGCACAGGCGCAGGCGGACGGTTCATTCACCATCGAAGGCGCACAACCGGGCGAATACACAGCCATCGTCGTCGCGTTCGATCCACAGTCCGGCGGCCAAACATTCAAACACGCAACGGCGTCGGTGTCCGTTCCGGAAAGCGGCGAAGCATCGGTGAATGTGACGCTGCCGTAACGCACACTACCTGCACTTGCCGATATTCAAGTAAGGGGTGGGGCGAGGCTCCGTCCGAGCCGCAACGTGACGCACACTACCTGCACTTGCCGATATTCAGGTGAGGGGTTGGGGCGAGGCTCTGTCCGAGCCGCAATGTGACGCACACTACCTGCACTTGCCGATATTCAGGCAAGGGGTGGGGCGAGGCTCCGTCCGAGCCGCAATGTGACGGATTTCGCAGGCAGCCCGGACGGAGCCTCGCCCCACCCGTACGCGCGCGATTTGGAACCGAACTCCAATCCGGCTCTACCGATTACCCCAGCGGGTTCAGCAGCTTCTGCACCTCCGGCGTCTCGAAGTTCTCCATCGTGACGACCGTGACGCCGGTGTCAATGCGCTTTTCGACTTGTTTGCCGTTGATCACATCGAGCGCCGTTTTCACGCCGTCGTAGCCCATGCGGAACGGGTTCTGCACGATAAGCGCCTGGATCGTGCCTTTCTTCAACGCGGCGACTTCGTCATCGCCCGCGTCGAATGCGACGAGCTTCACCTGGCCCGCCTTGCCCGCGGCTTCGAGTGCCTGCACCACGCCGACGGCGGCGGGTTCGTTTGCTGCGAAAATGCCCTTGAGATTGGGATTGCGTGTCAGCATGTCCTCGGTAACGTTCATCGCCTTAATCACGTCGCTCTGGCTGTATTGAACGTCCGCGATTTTGACATTCGGAAATTCGGCGATGCCTTTCTTGAACCCTTCCTCGCGCTGTTCGGATGTACCCGCGCCCTTCACAAACGGAATCAGCCCAACTTCTCCCTCGTTGCCGATGAGTTTCGCAAGTTCGCGCGCCGCCGCCGCCGCGCCCGCAACGTTGTCCGTCGCGATGAACGAATGCGGCAGATCGGAATTTACCCCGCTGTCGATCGTGACGACGGGAATCTTCTTGTCGAGCGCTTTCTGAATGACATCGACCAGCGCGTCTTGGTCGCACGCCGCCATGACGATTGCGTTCACCCCCGCGCCGATCTGGTCCTCAATCAAATTGATCTGTTTGACGACCTCTGTCTCTTTCTCCGGCCCGATCCAGTTGATCTCGATGCCGAACTCCTTGCCCGCGGCGTCCGCGCCCGCCTTGACCGTCAACCAGAACTGGTGTGTGAGTCCCTTCGGCACTACGGCGAATTTCAGTTTGCCGCCCGCCTGCGGCGTTGTGCCCGGAGCTGCTACGGTTTCGCTCGGTGGCGCCCCCGTTTGCTGCGGCGGCGCGGAAGGTACGCTCGGCTGGCAACCGGCAAAGAGAATGACTGCGATCAGGAACCCGATGGTTTTGTTTCTCATAGAGTGACTTTCTCGAAGGTTTACTTCACCAAAACTTAACACTGTTCCACTCGTCAATTCATTCGATAGTTCTGCAATTCCTTGTACACTCCTACGATGTCCGTCAACCTACAATTAGAGAATGAGGCTTCATCCTTTGTGAAAATGAGGATAACACCTTTCTCGTACCCCAGCCCGTTGCAGAATTTGACGAAACGGGGAACTGATTCTATTGAAACTAAATCTACAGTCAAACAGTTATCGAGTGCGCCTCCATTCTCGGAAGATTGACTTACACCAACGTACGCGCCCCAAGACGGATTGGAATCAATCAACGGTGCGGCCAACTGTGCGATTTCGTACGGATCCAATTCCTTTTCTGCTGGCCAAACAAACGTGCCGCGAAGATCCGATGGTGCCTTTTGCGCCAATACTGAATCCGTGGCGTAGACGCGCACATCCCGAAAATCGGGTTTACCACAACTGGCCAACAGCAGGGCGGCGACAAGGCCAAATCGCAGTTTAGAGCGTCCTAACGCTACCATGAGAAATGCCAAGGATGTGGCGACCTGTGTACGTACCTAATATATCCTACCCCACGACGGAACCTAAAATATATGTCACAATTCAGAAAGAGCCGTACGAGAAAGAAGAAACGAGTCGGCGACTCCAAGATTGATAATCGAATACTGCGCAAAGATCTTCAAGAAATCGACCGAAAATCTCTGATCGAGGCTACGAACGCAGCCTACGCAAAGTTGCGGCACAACCGGACGGCCTGGAGCGAAGAACTTGAGGAGCGAGCACCGTGGGATTCTACACTCAACGATGGCTTGGACGAGTACTAACCTGTAGTATCTTGGATGATGACCACTTTCTCAAATGATCCCCGCCGCGACCCAGATTCGATCGGCACCATGCTATCCCAATTCGATTCAACCCTCCGCCAATTCCGCGCGGCGCTTTCCGGCGACGCGCAACTTTCCGAAGCGGTATTCGGCGGCGCCGACGAGTGGACCAATCTCCTGTCGCACAAACTTGTCCCGCACCTCGCCGGCGAGGGCTGCCTGATCGTCGCGGTCACCGGCGGCACAAATACCGGCAAATCGACCGTGTTCAACATGCTGTTGGGCCGCTCCGTCAGCCCGGTGGTAGCAACAGCCGCTGCGACGGCGCGGCCGTTGATCGCCGCGAACGCCGAGCGCGCGCAACAGTGCCTCGACGGCAAGCTTGTCCCCGAACTCGATGCGCTCCCCCTGCACGACGCGCACGACGTGACCGAACGGACGTCCCCGAAAAACGCGCTCTACGTCGCGACACACGACGCCTTGCCCGACCGGCTTACACTGCTCGATACGCCGGACGTGGATTCGATCGAACGCGAGCATTGGGCGGTGGCGGACGCAATCCGTGCGACGGGCGACGTGCTGATCGCGGTGTTGACGGGCGAGAAGTACAAGGACGACCGCGTCGTCGCGTTCTTCCGGCAGGCGCTCGCATCGGGGCGCGTCGTCGTGCCGGTGATGAACAAGGCGAACCCGGATCGCCACTACGAGGTCGCGCGCAAGCAGTTGGGCGAGTTCCGCGAACTGATCGGCACGGATACGCCGAGTTTCGTCGTGCCGCACGACTTTAAACTGAAAATCGAGCCAATCAAAGCGCTGGACGAAGAGCTGACCCTGATCGACTACATCGATTCCCTCGACGTGCCGGAGATCAAGCGCCGCGTCTACGCGGGCACCGTCGCGCACGTGGCGCAGCGCGCGGCGGAATTCCTCGAAAACGCGAACGACGTCGCGCTCGGGCTTCGCGCGGCCGCGCGCGAGTTCCAGGCGCGCGCGGAGCACGTCTCGATGCAATACAACCCCACGCCGGGCGCGGCGGTCGGCGGATTGTTTCACGAGTTCGTCCAGTCCAAGCGCGGGTTCCCGTTCAAGGTAATGGGAAACGTGAGCCGCGCGTTTGTGAATGCCGTTTCATCCGTAGGCCGCGCCATTTCCGGCGCCGTCGTGCGCCGCGCCGCCCTCGAAGCGCCCGAACCCGTCACGGACGCCACGCTGAACAAAATGCATGGCGAGACCATCGAACGCATTGCGCGCGATCTTGCCGCCGGTTATCACGAGTCCGCGCGAAACCTGCGCGAACCCGCCGCACATCTGGTTCGAGATGGATTAAAACGGATTGAAGTCGACAGCGCCGCGCGCGCCGTTCGCGAGGCCACGTTGCGGAGCGACAACGTCTCCGACGAATTCCGGCAGTACGCGTGCCGCACACTCGAAACGTGGTGGACCGATCATCGCGGCAAACGCATCACGCTCCAAACGCTCGACGGTATCCTCGCCGTCACGCCGGCCGCGATCGCCGGCGCAATGGCCGCGCACACCGCGGGCATGGGCGTGGACGTGGCGCTGGCCGTCGGCGGTCCGATGGCGGAGCAGTTCGCCGCGCGGGTGATCGAGTATCAGTTCGGCGATGCCCTGTTCGATTTCCTGTCGCCGTGGCGCAAGGAGCAGCGCGCGCTCCTCGAGAATGCGCTGCTCGACCACATCACGCGGCCCGCGCTCGCGCGCCTCAACGAATATCTTGCCGTGTTCGACGGTGATATCATGGCCGAGTTACGGAGACTTCACGCGCAGTGTTCGACAGCATGAACAGCGTCCTTTCGCGGCTCGATACGCTCGCTGCGTACGCCGGGCCGTGGCGTCCCTTGCGCGACGAAACCCCGTTGTTGCGCACGCGAATTTCCGAATTGCGCGAGCGCGAAGAACGGCTCGACGGCATGCTGGTCGTCGCGCTCGTCGGCGGTTCCGGCGTCGGCAAATCGACGTTGCTCAACGCGCTCGCGGGCGATCAGCTCGCGCCAACCTCGGAGTATCGCCCGTGTACGTCCGCGCCGACCGTGTATCAGCCGCCCGGTTCGTCGTTCGGCCTGGACGGATGGACGCGCATTTACGGGTCCGCGCTCGAACACTTGATCGTTATCGATACGCCGGATTCCGACACCGTCGTGCGGCACCATCGCGACAGCGTCATCGCCGCATTGAAACAGGCCGATGTCGTCCTCGTGTGCGGAAGCCCCGAAAAATATCTCGACGAAGCGACGTGGTCGTTGCTGCGCCCCTTGCAGGGCGAGCGGACCATGGTCTGCGTCGAAACCAAGGCGGACATCGAGACCGAGTCCATCCGCGAACATTGGCTCGGCCGCATGCGCGATCAGGGATTCGCCGTGTCGCAGTTCTTCCGCGTCAGCCCGCGCCGTACCCTCGATCGAAAACTGACGGGGCGCGGCGCGGCGGAGAGCGAGTTCGATTTTCCGCGGCTCGAATCGTTTCTGCACGACGAGCTGAACGTCGAACAGGCGCGGCGCATCAAACGGTCCAACGCGTATGGCCTGCTGTCCAAAACGCTCGAATCCCTGACCGAACGCGTGGCGATGCGCTCCGCGGAACTCGACGAGCTTGCAGAGGTTCTGGACGAGCGCGATAAATCGGTCGCACGCGAAGTGTGCGACAACCTGAGCGGACGAATCTTCGCGGAGCCGCATTTGTGGAACTTCGCATTGGGCCGCGAAGTCGGCCTGCGCGCGAAGGGCATCGTCGGCACGCTCTACCGCATCCTCGAAGCCGTCCGCACGCTACCCGCGCGCGCCGCGAAATGGTTCTCCTGGGGCGCTCGCTTCACCACCGGCAAACAGGCGGCGGCGCTGTTGACCGAGCAGCCGCTGTTCGCCGAGGAAATCGACATTGCCAGCGACGCGATCCGCGCGGCCTACGCGAACCATCACAGCCACGTCGCGCTCGCCTTCGCGCAGGTGGGCTTTGACCTGCCGCATGACGAATCGGGCTTCACGCGTTTCGTGGATGGCGTTCAAACGCGCCTCGCGGAGTTGCTTCGAGGCCCCGCGCGCGATCGCATCGTCAGCCGCGCGCGACTGCTCGCCAGTTGGCCGATGACCTTGCTCGCGGATTCGCCACCGATCGCCTTCTTGGTCTATGCCGGCTACCGAATCGTCAACGACTACTTCACCGGCGTTACGTTGCCGGCCAATTACTTCGTCCACGCCGGCGCCGTGCTCGCCATCATTCTGGGAATCGAACTGTTCGCGATGTCGCTCTGTGCGCGCCTCTTCGCGTGGTCCGCGCGCCGCAGCGCAACCCGCGCGCTCCGCACCGCCCTGCTCACCGGCGGTTACGCCTTCATCCCGGAACGCAGCGCCCTCGCCGAAGCCCGGCAAAGCGTAGACGAAATCCGCTCCCTGTCCCCGCGCCATCCAAAGTAGATCAGTTCAAATTGGACTTATCTCCCGTGCACGCACTCTTTATCGTGCTCGTGCTCGTAATCGTGCTCGTAATCGTAATCGATCTTCTCGTTCCCGGATTTTTTATTCTTGTTCCCAACTTTCCAGTTGGGAATGCGCTCTTGAAAAGCTCTGCTTTGGCGCAGCCAATTCCGCGTCACCCCTACAAAAACATCGCCCCCTGCTCGAGGCACTCGCACAACCTCCCATACACACGCGCGACACCGATGCGCGACAAATCGTCCGGCGCGATACCTTTCCGATACGCCGCCGAATCGTCCGCCAGCGTGCGCCACAGATCGCCCACCGTCGCGCCGGCGCCCACGCCAAAGACCCTGCCGTAATCTGGGCTCGCAATCGGCGCGCGTTCGCCGCCGCGAATCACACCGACCAGCATCTCGTGCAGCGCTTCGGTCGGCCAGCGCTTCTGGTCCTCGAACGCGACCCACTTCTCCTCGCACAACCCCCGCAACACCCCCGTCAATGCGCACACAACCGCGAGATCGGCGGCGGGACACTCCTGAACATCGAGCACGCGCACCTCGATCGTGTTCCGTTCGAATCGCGCGATCGCCCCGCGCGCGTTGAGCCACTCGTCCTGCAGGATGCCGTCCGGGTCGAACGGCGCAATCTCCCCGTACATCTGCTGCAGGATTTCGCGCTCGTACTCCTCCGGCGAATACACCGGCTCGGGAATTACGAGTCCCGTGACGGCCGGGATGCGCTTGCAGTTCGTCTGGTATACGTCCATCCGGTTGTCGAGCAGGCCCGTCGCGCGCAGCTCGATGATCGGCGAGCTCGCCGCGAGCGCGGGCATGATCGGCATGAGAAACCGGATTGCCGCGTGCAACCGCGCGAATTCGTCGTCATTCGCGAAAGGCAGGTTCAAATGCACGCTCTGCAGGTTTGACCACCCGTGTCCGCGGCAGTCGAAAACCTTGTTGAACGCGTCGTAAATCTCATTGTTGTCGTGCGGCCACAGACGCGTATTCGTGAACGGGTCCATCCACGGATGCATCGCCGTGGGCATGAGCCGCGCGCCCCTCGGCGCGAGCAGCGCGTTGATGTCGCGGACATTGTCCTGGTAGTCGCGAAACACGCCGTCAATCGATTCCAGCGGAACCGTCGATTTCAGTTCAATGACGTGCAGGACCAGTTCGTTGGACCACGTCACCGCGCCGCGCTCGACCTCGTTCGTGTACCGCCCCGCTACGGCTTTCAGCACTTCGTCCGTAATTGGTTTCACGTCGAGCGTTTCGGCATCGACGATCATGTACTCGAGTTCGACGCCGTAGCGCTCGAACAAATGGAAGGACGGCGGATGCGTCATTTGTCTTCGCGCGCTTCCTTCTGCGCCTCGATGCGCGCGAGAAACACCTCCATGACGCGCAGGTAGAGATCGTCCTTGAGGACACGGTCCTCGAATCCCGCCTCGATGCTGGGGTTGTCGTTGACCTCGATGACGTACGTGCGCCTCCCGCTTTGTTTCAGGTCGACGCCGTAGAATCCGTTGCCGATCAACTTGCTCGCGCGCAGCGCCGTATGCACGACGTGGTCCGGCGCGTCCTCGATGGGCAACGTGTCGACCTTGCCGTAATGCGTCTTCCCTTTGTCGTCGCGGCGCTGGATTTGCCAGTGCTTCTCCGCCATGTGATAGCGGCACGCGTAGAGGGCTTTGCCGTCCAGCACGCCGATGCGCCAGTCATAGTCCGTCGGCAGAAATTCCTGCGCGATGACCAGGTCGGATTCGTCGAGAAGGCTCTCCAGTATCTCGTGAAGCTGCTCTTCGGTCGTGGCCTTGTGGACGCCCTGGGAAAAGGAGCTGTCCGGTTGCTTGAGTATGCACGGCAGGCCGATTTCCGTGAGCACCTCCTCCTGATTTCCCTTGTGCGCAATCAGCGTCTTCGGCACGCGTACGTGGTGCAGATCCATAAGTTCGGCGAGGTAGACCTTATTGCCGCACTTCACGATCGAGTCCGGATCGTCGATGACGACGAGGCCCTCCGCGTGCGCGCGCCGCGACCAGCGGTACGTGTGATGGTCTACACTCGTCGTCTCGCGAATGAACAGTCCGTCGAACTGCGGCAGCGTCCCGTAGTCTTCCTTCTCGACCAGTTCCGCGTCCATATCGAGTCGTTTCGCGGCCTTGACGAATTTCTCCAGCGCGCGCTCGTTCGACGGCGGGTCAAGCTCGGCCGGATTGTGAAGAATCGCGATGTCGTAGCGCGCGGCCGATCGCCAAGGCGCGATGACGCGGGAGTTCTCGAAATAGTCCTGGGTCACCTCGACGACGAAATCGTGATGGTCCTCGGGGATTTCATTGGCGGAAATCGTGCGAAGGCTGGAGAGCTGCCAGCCGTCTTCGTCATCAAGCACAAACTTCGCGCGCATAAAGGGCGACTGGAAGTGGCGGAAAACGTACCCGCACAATTTGTCGTAGCGCTTGGCCATGTTGCGGCCGAAGTAGATGCTCAACGTAAACTCGCGCGAATGAATCGGCTTCAAACTCGACTGAATCAGTTCCTCCAGTTCGTCGGATGCAAGGCGGATGATCGCCGCGGATTTCATGTCCTGGATCGTTTCGATGCTCGGCAGCGGTTTGTGCCCGCGCGCCGTCGCCAGCAGCGACACGTAGTATCCCGTGCTCTGATAGCGGTACGACCGGCACAGGTTGAACACGCGCGCGCCGCGCAGGCGGTAAAACTTCGGATTGGTCAGATAATCGCGCGCGGCGACGACTTCGCCGACCTTGATATCGAGCGGCCAGTTCTGCGGCCGGTTGACCACTATGAGTACCGACATGAATCAGCGTCCACGCTTCTTCTTGGGTTCGATGGCAAGCAGGTTTGCGTCGTACGTGAGCACGCCGAGCAGAATCGAGTTGATGACGCGATCGGCGTCGATACTGTACGTGCGCTCCGTCCCCATCGGGTTCGGTTCGAGCGGATCGGCGACCAGCACCTCGTTCTTCTTTCGATCGTAGCCGCACAGCACTACGAAATGCCCCTGCGAATGCCCCCGCACGTCGTCGTAATCGCCGTCCGGCATCTCGCGCGCGCACCGGTACAGAAACGTCGAACTCAGCCCGGTGATGATAGGGATGGATCGGTTCAGAAACGACACGATGAGTTCCACCGTCAGGTCCTCGAAACGAATCTCGGCGCCGAGTTGGAGCACGTCAATGTACGCTTGGATGGCGCGCTGCAGTTTGCGGGCGGAGCGTTTGTATTCGAGCCGCGCCTCCAGTTTCTCGATGAGTTGTTCCCGCGAACCGGTGAACCAGGTCGGATCGAACACGCGCAGGTTGTACGTATAGATCGCCGCGTCATACCCGCGTTCGAGCGCGTGCCTCGCAAGATAGGCCGCAAGCGTGCCCCCTTCCTCGAGCATGGTCGTTTCCTTGATGACCGCCGGCAGCTTGATGCGGTCGTCGTAGAACCCGTAGATAGCGTGGAGACACGTCGGGCCGCAGGTTGTCTCGTCCGGCTGCGGAAGAATATCGAGCAGTACGCGCTTTTCCATCGTCAACCGGCCGATCGCTCGAGCATTGTGTATTGCGAATAATCGAGCTGCGCGAGTCGTGCGATCAAAACCGTACTTCCCGCCAGCGTCCCTGCGATTCGATCTGGATTCTGCGATTGCTCGTACGCAGCGAGCCTGCGGTCCCGCGGACCGTCATCGAGAATGGCGATGACGCCACCCCGGCAATTGCGACCCGGCGCCCGTCCTCCGTAACGCACGTTATCGAGAACGTGCCGGCGTAGGCGGCCGTGTTCATCGCCGCCGGACGTTGCAGTGCGAGCGCGCCGAACAAACCGTCAAGGCACTCGGCGACCGCCGCCGGCAACTGCTTCCCGTGCCATTCGCGCTGCGCGTCATGCAGGCCCGCGTCGCCATCCAGCGGGACGATGGCGCTGGCTACGCGCACCGAGCCAATTATCCCGCTTGCGACGACGCCGCGCACCGCGGCCCAACGGCGTTCCGTGGGGATCGCCGCGCGTGCGCCAACACCGATGGCCGCCGAGCCAATCGCCGCCGCGCCTAAGAAAGCGCGCCGCGATAGCCGCGAAGTTTCTCGTTGGACCCGATGAAGCATCCCCGGTTAGTCCTTCTTCTTGTCCTTGACCGTGCCCTTGTCGAGCGACTTCACGCGCATGTTGCGGAACTCGACCGAATCGGAATGGTCCTGCAAGCCGATGTATCCTTTCAGCGGCCGATCGTCGAGCGGCTTGCGCCAATCGTCGGGTACGGCTTCCTTCTCGAGTTTTTCCTTCGTGAAGTCGGTAATCTGCACATCGTAGATCACCGTGCCGTTCATAGTCGTGCGGATGTTCGCGCCGTTCGCATACACCTCGACGCTGTTCCATTCGCCAAACTTCTTGTCCGCCTCGACCGTCGGCGCGACGGTGTGGTACAGGGAGCCGGAGCGCTGGTACGGGACTTCCCAACCCGGACGCAACACCTGAATCTCGATGCCGGCGAACGCAGGGTTGCCTTCCTTCGGTGCGCGGATACACACTCCCGAATTCCCCTCGCCGCTGACGCAACGATACTCGTAGCGCAGCACGAAGTCGCCGTACTCGTCGTTCGTGAAGATCCAGTCCCCGCCTTCCGCGCCCGTCACGAGCAGGTTCCCGTCCTTCACCTGATACGCGTCCTTGTTCGTCCCGCGAATCCACCAGCCGTCGAGATCCTTGCCGTTGAACAACGGCTTGAACCCGTCCGCCTGTTCCTCAGCCGACATCTTTCCCGTCGCCTCCGCCGGCGCGGGCGTTTCCGCGAACGCCGCGAGCGAAACGATCAGCGCGACTGCAATTCCGAACGTCACCTTCAACATGGCCCTGCCTTTCCGTGCACGCTCATGGCGTGCGATGCGCACCCCCAAGCTCTCAAATCTCAAATCTCTAATTTCAAATTTCAAATTTCAAATTTGAGATTCCCATATCTACGCCATATACGGCGCCTTCAAACTCCACCCGTTCTGATACGGCCGGTACGCCCACTCATTCGCCACCTTCACCGCGTCCGCATCCTTCCCGGCGAACTTCAGCGCGTTCGCGTCCCACTGCAATTTCTGGTTCGCGAGATAGGCGCACTTGCCCGTAAGGCAAATGACCGCGGTCTGGAACGCAACATCAATATTGCAGATCGGAGACTGGCGCGAGCGCACGCAGTCCGCGAAGTTCTGCCAATGCGCGACATTCATGTCGCCCTCGAGCGCGTCGCGCACGGATTTCGGCTCGGCCTTGCCGAGCTTGCTGTTCGCGCCGAACGGATAGACCGCGTAGCCGAGACGATCCACGCGCATCGTGCCCAGCGTGCCGTGGAAAAAGATTCCGTGGCCCGGGCTCGGCACCTTCTTCTCGCCCACCTGGTCGTACCACCAATCCGGGCTCCACGCGCGATTCGAGAAACTGAGGATGTAATCGTCGAACTCCCAGAACACGTCGAGCGTGTCCGGTGTTGTGCGGTTGTCCGCGAGGATGAGGTTACCGCTCGACGCCGTGACGTTCTTCGGCTGCTTGTCCTGTCCCATCGCCCAGATGGCAATATCGAGCAGGTGCGTGCCCCAGTCCGTGATTTTTCCGCCGGAGTAATCGGTGAACCAGCGGAAATTGTAGATGTACCGGTTCTTGTTGTACTCGACTTTCGGCGTCCAGCCGATATACCTGTCCCAATCGAGCCATTCGGGTTTTGGATCCGTCGGGTTGCCGATACCCTCGATGGTGCTCTCGTCGTGGTTCCAACATTCGACGCGGCCCACTTTGCCGATGTAGCCGCTCTTGATCATCTCGACGGCTTCCTGAAAGTACTTGCCGCTGCGCTGAATCGTGCCCGACTGATAGACCTGCTTAGAGTTCTTCACCTTGTCGCGCACGGCGATGGCTTCTTCAATCGTCGCGCACAACGGCTTCTCGCAATACACGTCCTTGCCCGCATCAATCGCCATCAACGTCGGGATGGTGTGCCAATGGTCCGGCGTCACGACGACCACGGCGTCCACGTCCTTGTTCGCAATGACCTCCTCGAACTTGGCGGTTTCGGTGGGCGGATCGAACCCGCCCTTGCCCACGCCCTTCGACACCAACTGTACTGCGCGCTTCGTATAGGTCGGGAACAGATCGCACACCATAATCGGCTGGATGTCCTGCGCGTCGCGGTTCATGACGATTTGCAGGTTGCGCGTGCCCATGCCGCCCACGCCAATGTGGCCCGTACGGATTTTTTCGTTCGCGCCGATAATCGTCTGCGGCAGAATCCGTTTGAACACCTCCGGCGACGCCTGCGCCGTCTGCGCCGCGGCGGCTCCCGCCGTCACGCCTGCTGCCGCCTTTGCCGCCCCCCGAATGAAATCTCTGCGGGTCACATCCTGCTTCTTCGACATCGCTACGTCTCCCTCATGCACGTCGCGCGTGCGTCTTTATGGTTGGATCGCGCAAACCCCACTCATATTACGAATCCACGCCGGGGATTCCAATTGGAGCGGGCGATTCCGGGGGTCGTCCACGTACGTAATTGGCTGAAGCGGAGTTCTCAGTTTAGCAGCCCGTGGCAAAAGTCCTGTAGCGCCCGGTCTCCGCGCCGGGCGAAACGCGGAGAGGCCAAGTTCGGCCCAAATTCGCGCCCGCCACAGAGAGCGGGACGCGACAAATTGCGGTATTTGGACTTTTGCCACGGGCTGTTAGCCGCTCCGCCGTATTCCACAGGGTCACGGTCCTTTAGTGAGGGGTAGTAGCGATTCATAGGTGGTGTCCCAGAAGGGGCCGAGGGGATCCAGAAGATTCGCGATGTAGCTCGTGTCGATCTGTTTCGCTTTGTCCAGCAGCTCACGCGCTTTTTTCTTCGATCCGTTTCGGGCCTCGTAGGACGCGTCCCGAAGGACCGGGAATGCGCGCTGCATCGTCGGCAGACGGTGTTCATGGATTTCCGCCTGGTCTTCGGGCAGGAGGGAGGTGTCGTGCGAGGCGCGGCGCAGGTGGTCATGTTGTTTCGGAAGTTCGACGCGGGTCGTGGTCTTGGTCTCGAGGGACTTAATGAACCGGCGCAGTTCGGCGGACAGACGCAGGTAGGCCTGGATGTAGATGCTCACCTTCGGGTCGGTCTTGCGGTAGTCTTTGGCGGTGACGAGTTGCATGTCGACCATGGGGTTGACCGCCATGGCGCCGGCGGCGCGCATGGTCATCACCTGCAGCATCGCGACGTGGTGCGCGGCGTACCGCGTCATCTGGCCGGCCTGGGGCATCTCGTCGACACGGGCGAGCGCGGGCGCTCGCGCGCCTCGAGCTTTACCACGTCGGGTCCGGCGCAGGGACAGGACTTCCACATGGGGCAATGTTCGCCGCAGGTCTGGATGGAGCGCGCGTAGAGGCCATGGATGACGCCGTTGCGGTTGCCGGGTTGCGCGCCGGTGAGGTTGAAGCCGCCGTGAAAGCGACAGCGGCCGTTTTCGTGGCTGGGATCAACGGTGCAGGGCTGGCCGGCGAGGTTGCGCGCGCCGCAGATGCGTCGGTTGAGCCGGGCCTCGACGGCTTCGACCTTGGCGACGTGGGCAGCGTCCCAGGCGGGGGAGCAGGGGGAGCCGAGGGCGGTATGACGATTTGGGGAGCGGGATTCGGGTTCCGGGGTCCGGGTTCCGGGTTCCGCGGAGGGGATGGGGATCGGGTCTGTCGGGGCTGTCGGGTCTATCGGGTCTGTCGGGTGTGTCGGGTGTGTCGTGGGGGGAGCTGGATTGGGTTGCGTGGGTTGGTTTTGGGAGTTCATGTGTTGAAGTTGGGCGGCCCCCGTTTTGTAGACCAAGTGAAATGTTAGGGAACCGGGGTTGGTTGATTGCATGTTAGCCGATTCCTGGTGCGTGTGCTACTGTAGGT